>JAPKHB010000130.1 GCA_026647295.1 Planctomycetota bacterium
CTGCCTGCGCGAGGCCTTCGCCGGGGCGGACTCGGTGCTCCACCTCGCGGCCATCGTCTCGACCGAGAGCGTGGCGCCGCCCGCGCTCTTCCCCGTCAACGTGGGCGGCGCGCGCAACGCCGCGCGGCGGCGCGGAACCAGGCGTCATCGGGCAGCGGTCCATCGCGGGTCTCCGGGAGCCGGCGGGCATCGTACGGGGGGGCCGCGGCCGCGGGTACGATCGCCGCGTGAGCCTCGCCGCCCTGACGACCGTGGACGCCGCCGTGCTGGTGGTTTCGGGCTTCTTCGCGCTGCGCGGCGCGGTCAAGGGCTTCGCCTGGCAGGTCGTGCGCACCCTGGCGCTGCTGGGGGGCTTGTACGGGGCGAGCCTCCTGTGCGACGAGGGCGAGGAGTGGCTGGCGCGCAACGCGGGGTTCGTGCCCGAGGGGCTGCGCGCGATCCTGGCCTGGGTCGGGATCGCGTTGCTCGTCTTCTTCGTGCTCTCCACGCTCGCCTCGTTCGCCCGCGGGGCGGTGCGCGACGCCCACCTGACGGGGCCGGACCGCGTGCTCGGGCTGCTCTTCGGCGGCCTGATGGGCCTGGCGTTCGCCGCCATGGGGCTCGTGGTCTGGGGCGGCACGAAGGCCGAGGACCACGAACTGGCCGAGGCGCTGCGCGGCTCGCGCAGCCTGCCGTTCGTCGCCGCGGTGGTCGAGGTCGTGCCGCTGCTGCCCCGCTCCACGCGGGAGCGCTGGCAGCACGTGCGCGACCTCCTGGCCGCCGAGGCCGCCCAGGGGGCCCTCTACTCGTCCTCGACCACCGTCTCGAACCCGTCGGCCTCGATCAGCCGCGGCGCAGGCGGCGCGGGCCCGTCGCCGGCGTAGAGGTCCGCGGGGATGCTCCACGCGGCCGGGGCGGGCGCGGGAGGCGCGGGACCGGGGGCGTCGGCCCGCTCCTCCCCCGCCGGGGGCGCGGTGGGCGGGGCCTCGCTGCGGTACTCGTAGGCGGCGAGCGCGCGCACCTCCTCGGCCCGCGCCGCGGCCCGCGCCAGCGCCCCGGCCTCGGGCGGGACGGCCGCCGCCTCCGCCAGGGCCTCGACCAGGGCCGCGTCGTAGCACAGCGTCCCGTCCACCTTGAGGGCCGGCAGCGCACCTTCGCGTTCGAGCCGCCCCAGGGCGGCCTCCGTGGCGCACAGGCGCCGCGCCGCCTCCGTCGCGCCCAGCAGCGCCCGTGCGGCCAGCGCCGCCCGCGGCCGGCGCGCCCGTGCCGCGTGGGCCGAGGGCGGGGCGAGGCGCTCGATCCAGTAGTGGCGCAGCGCCTCGGCGTCGACGGCCGTCCGCCCCGCCTGGGCGTCCACCCAGGCCCGGGGCAGGGTCCAGCCCCCGGCCGTGCGCCGGCCCGGCCACGTGCGCCGCTCGAGCTGCCGCGCGACCCAGCGCGGCCCCGCGCGCAGGAGGCGCGCCGCCTGTGCGAGTTCGTAGCAGTCGGCGGAGTCTTCGATCGGCACGGCCCATCCTCGCGGCGTACGATGGCCAGTGTACGCCTGCGGGGGCCCGATCGGCCCCGGGCGGGGAGGCCCGGATGCCCGAATCCCGTCTCGCGCGCGCCCGGCCGCGGCGCCTTGCGCCGGCGCTCGCCGCGCTGTTCGCCCTCGCGCTCGGCGCGTGCCAGTCCGCCGACGGTCCCCCGCCGAGCGGCCCGGTGCGCCCCACGGGGGCGGGCCGCGCGCCGGCCTCCTACGCCTCGGCCGCCGAGGCCCGCGCGGCCTTCACGCGCCGCAGCCCGGGCGGGGTGCTCACGGCCACGCTGCAGGACGCGGCGTGGCTGCGCGCCCAGGGCCCGCCCGAGGAGGTGGAGCGCCGCTACCGGAGCTACTTCGAGCACGGCTACACCACGTTCGACGTCGAACTGCGCCCGCGCGAGTTCACGCGCCCGACGCAGGAGGCCTTCCGCCTGGAGGACTCCCAGGGGCAGGTCGTCCAGGGACGCCCCCTCTCCTTCCAGAGCAGCATGGGGGTGTCGCGCGACCTGGGCGGGGACCGCTTCGACTACTCGTTCGAGTTGAGCTTCGCCTACGTCCCCGACGCCGACGTGCGCTGGATCCGGCTCACGCGCGAACTCGACGGGGAGAGCGTGGAGTGGAGCCTCGCGCGCTGACGGCCCCGCGGGCGTTGAGGTCCGAGGCGTCTAGGCCAACCGGATGGTCCCGCGCGCCACCCGGTCGAGCACGTCCGGCACGGCGCCGCCTGCGGCGACCGTGCGCACGCCGACCGCGCCGAGCAACGTGCGCGCCCGCGTGGAGAACCCGGTCGCCACCACCGTCCGGCACCCGAGCACCGCGCGCAGCAGGCGTTGCGCGTCGCCCACGCCGTCGAGCCGCCGGCGCGCGGACTGCTCCAGGATGCGCGCGCCCAGGTAGCGGATGCCGCCGTCCGTCACGGCGTACAGGCGCAGCGCGGGGACGCCCGCCAGGGGCGCGTCCACCAGCACGCCGTCGCGGCTCGCCACGGCCACCACCTGGGCGCGGCGCGGCGGGAGCATGCGCCCGGGCTGGGCCTCCGCTTCGACGGCTCCGGGCAGGAGGCGCAGCACGTCCACGGCCTCCAGCGGCGCGCGCTCCACCTCCTTGAGGCGCGCGGGCTCGAGCCACTCCAGGAGGGCCCGCCCCGGGCCGGGGGCCGGGCCCCCGGCCGCCGCGAACGCCGCGTGCGCCCGGGCCCGGGCTTCGGCGAGTTCGCCGCGCGTGGGCGTGCCGCCCCGGCGGTGGCCGCCGGCCCGGCGCGGGGCCACGACGTCCACGCGCGCCGCCCCCCCGCGCGCGGCCTGCGCGGCCAGGGCCTCGACCTCGCCCGCGTTGAGCGTGGGCAGGAGGGTCACCCGCGCCGCCAGCGCAAGGCCCGCGCGGCGGGCGACGTACAGCGCCCCGACCACGCCGTCCAGGTACAGCCCCGCCGCCGCCTCCGCGGTGAGCACCTCGGCCCGGCAGGTGCCGCCGCGCAGGAGGCGCCGGGCCGTGGCCACCCGGGCCGCGTCCATGCGCAGGGCCACGTACCCCACCCCCAGCGCCGTCAGCTCCTCCGCGTAGTCGCCCAGCAGCGCGCCGTGCACCACGACGCCGGTCAGGATGTCGGGGTGGTGTTCGCGCAGGAGCGCGAGCGCGCGCAGGACCGTCTCGGGACTGGCCAGCGGGTCCCCCGGCCCGTCCAACTCGACCACGAGCGGTCCCTTGAGCGTGAGGCGGGCCGCGGCCGCCAGGCGCACGGCGTCGGCGACGTCCACGGTCGCCTCGCCCGCGCGCGGGGGGGCGTCCACGCGCCAGAAGAGCCGCTGCGGGGCCGCCGGCAGCGAGAGGCGCCAGACGCCCAGCCGGGGCCCGGGCCGGTCCGGGGCGGCGCCGTCGCCAGGGGGATCGGGCTGCCTCAAGGGACCGGGGACTCCATGCGTCCGGTCACCGCCGGCCGCGCCTTCGGTGTACCTTCCGCGCCACCCCCTGACAACCTCGGGGCCGCCGTGCGCGGCCGCCTGCCGAAAGGCCCCGCGTGAGCGACTCGTCCCTGCCCCCCCTGTCCTCGCGCGCGCCCGAGCACGCCGCACCCGAGCGGCGCTGGCTGCCCATCAGCGGCTGGGCGGTGGTCGCCTTCGTGGCGAGCCTCGTTGGGATCCTGGTGGGGCTCGTCTACAGCTGGTGGCCGCTGCTGATCCCCTTCGCGATCGGCGTCGCCGTCCTGGTGCTGGTACCGGCGAGCACGCGCCGCGGGCGCGCCCTGGCCGGCTGGGCGGTGGGCATCTCGCTGGTGATGGGCACCTGTTCGTACGGCGTGCACAGCACGATGCGCAACCTGGTCATGGACGCGGCCGGCGACCTGTTGACCGCGCTGGCCGCCGAGCCCGGCCCGGAGCCCGGCGCGGAAGGGGCCGGCGGCGCGCGCCAAGGCGCCCTCAAGAAGCGCATTCGCCCCGAGGCCATCGAGGCGGGGGCGATCGAACGTTTCGAGCGGCGCTACGCGGCCGTCGTGGCGCGGTTGGGTCCCTACGCCGGAACGGTCCGGGCCGGCACCGTGTTCAGCGGGATGATCTCCCTGCTCGTGCCTCCCCCGGGCGCCGAGGAGATCCCCGCCGACGAGGCCGACGCGCTCAAGGAGGCCCCGGAACTGGGCGCCTGGTTCTGGGCGGAGGCGACCTTTCGCGACGGCGAGGCGTGGGTCGCCTTGCGGTTCCTCGACGCCCGGAGCGAGGGGGTGTTCTCCGCCGACGCGGCGGCGGAGGAGGGCTTGAGGGTCGTGGACCTGCGCTTCTTCCGCGCGGGGGCGCCCCGGCCCGCGCCGCCTCCGTAGCGCCGCCGCGCCGGCCGCCGGGGGCGGGGCGACCCCACACGCCGGCCCGCGCTAGACTCGGGGTGGCCCCCCAGGAGTGGCCCCATGCCCGCCCGGCTCCGCGTCCCCGCCCTCCTCCTCCTCCTTGCCTGGCCCGCCCTGGGCCTCCTGCCGGCCCCCGCGGCGCGCGGCGAAGAGGGCCGCCTGTCCCCGGCCGAACTCAAGGCCGCCGAGCAGGAGTTCGCGCGCCTTTACGCGGCCCCGGGCAATGGCCCCGAAAAGCAGGCCCTCCTCGGACGGCTGCTCGAGGACGGCAGCGCGCGCTGCCTCAAGTTGCTCGGCGAGGCCCTCTTCCGGGAGGTCGAGATCTGGGGCCGGATGCGCAAGGACCTCGACGCCCTGGCCACCGAGCACGCCGAGATCCTCTCCCGCAGCCTCAAGGGCTTCGTCCCGGTCGACGAGAAGCGCGTCAAGGAGGTGCAGGCCGAGATGGCCGCGCTCGAGGCGGCCATCGCCCGCGAGGCCGAGAACGTCGCCGCCGCGCAGGCGGCGACCGTCCAGGCCCCGCCCGCGCTGCGCCAGAGCCTGCTGCGCCGGGCCCGCTCGGCCAAGGAGTGGCACATCCGGGCCGCGGCCGCCCGCGTCGCCTGGGCCACCCGCGCCGAGAAGGAGTCCTGGGAGTTCGTCTCCAAGGCGCTCGTCGGCGACCCCGACGGCCGCGTGCGCCTGGCGGTGCTGGATGCGCTGGCCGACACCCCGCCTTCGGCGGCCGGCGAAGGCGAGGGCGAGGACGGGGCCGCGGGCGACGCGCCGCCCGACCGCGCCGAGGACCTCCTGATCGGCGCGTTGGGCGACGCGGACTGGGGCGTGCAGGTCCGGGCGGTGCAACTCCTGGGCGCGCGGCGCACGCAGCGGGCCGTCCCGCACCTGATCAACGCGCTGGCGCGGGCCACGCCGCGGGTGGCCGAGGCGATCGGCGCGCTCCTGCGCGAGTTGACCGGCGAGAACTTCGGCCCCTACCCGGAGCAGTGGGGGCGCTGGTGGGAAGACCACAAGGACGACTACCAGGAGAAGGTGAAGGTCGCGGGGGGCAAGCGCGAGGAGTTCCCGGAGGCGCACTTCTACGGGATTCCCATCAAGTCCGACCGCGTGCTCTTCGTCATCGACATCAGCGGCTCGATGAAGCTGCCGACCGAGAACCCCAACCCCAAGGAGAACTGGAAGCCCCCGCCGACCACCACCGGCGGAAACGCCCCTCCGCCCCCGCCGCCGCCCGAGGAGATCTTGAGCGGCCCGAAGATCGACGTCGCCAAGCACGAGTTGAAGAAGGCGATCGAGAAGTTGCCGACGCAGGCGACCTTCAACATCGTCTGCTTCAACCAGGCGGCCGTCGCGTGGCAGCCCCGGCAGATGCCCGCGACCAAGCAGAACAAGGAGGACGCCTACCAGTGGATCCGAACGCTCTCGCCGAGCGGGTCCACGTACATCGACGGCGCCCTGCGCCTGGCGTTCCGCCTGGCCGGCCTCGCCGTGGCCGACGACAAGTACCCCGAGGTCGCCATCGACACGATGATGGTCTTGAGCGACGGCGCGCCGACCGACAACACCCTTCCCGACGCCAAGCTCATGGACCCCGAGGAGGTCCTCGCGCACGTGCGCGAGTGGAACCGCCACGGGCGGGTCGTGATCCACGCGATCGGGATCTCGCGCCACGAGGGCGTCGAGTTCATGCAGAAGCTCGCCCGGGAGAACGGCGGGATCTACGTGGATCGCTGAATGGGACGCGCCCGGGCGGCGGAGGCGGCGGCCGGGGCCGCCCCCCCGGCCCCCGCCCGCCGGCCGCCCCGGGCCGCCGGCTGGTGGTGGCCCGTGGGCCGGGTGGCGGGGATTGCCGTGTTCGTGAGCCCGGTGCTGCCGCTCGCGCTCGGGGCCCTGCTCACGCTGGGCGGTCCCTGGCCCGAGTTCGGCGCGCGTGCGCTGGCGGCGGGGGCGCTCCTCCTCGGGGTGATCGTGCACGAGGCCGGCCACGCGCTGGCCGCGCGCCGGCGGGGGCTCGCGTTGGGCGGCGTGTACCTGCACCTGGTGTCCTTCGCGCACGTGGGGCGCGGACGGCCGCAGGACGAGTGGCGCGTGGCGCTGGCCGGTCCGCTCGCAAGCCTCCTGGTGGGGGCCCTCGGGCTGGGCGTGGCCGGGGCGTGTGGCGAGTTGGCAGGGCTGGCCGCCGACCCCGCCCGGGGCCTGGACCGGCCGCTCGTGCTGCTGGCGGGCGTGAACCTGCTCATGGCGGCCCTCAACCTCGTGCCGGTGCTCCCCGCGGACGGGGGCCGGGCGCTGCGCGCCCTCCTGCGGCTGCGGATCTCCGCCCGGGGCGCCGACCGCGTGCTCGGCGGCCTGGGGCTCCTCCTCGGCCTGGGCTTGCTCGGCGCCGGGCCGTGGGTGCCCTGGCTGGACGACCTGTGGGTGCGGTTGCTCGGGGTCGCCCTGGCCTGGGCGGCGGCCCGGGCCTGGACCGGCCGGCCGCCGATCACGCCTCCGGCGAGGCCGCCGGCTCCAGCGGGGCCGCCGGCTCCCGGGCGTGGCGCCAGCGCCGCCAGCGATCCCGGAGCGTGAGCGGCAGCGTGCGCGCGAGCCAGGGCAGCGGGCGACGGCGCAGCCACCACACGTCCTCCAGGGCGTAGGGCTGCCCCTCCCAGCGGGCGCGGATGGCGTCCAGGTAGAGGGTGTCGACCTCGTCGATGCCGGGGTCCTCGTGCGCGGCCTGCATGGTGCGCCGCCAGAGCACGTGCCCGGGGCTCGCCTGCTCCAGGCCCTCGTCGTAGGCGAGCTTGTGCACTTGCAGGCGGCGGCCCACCAGCGCGCACATCTCGGCGGCCACCGGACGTCCGCCGACCCGCAGGAGGTGGAAGCGCAGCATCCCGCGCGCGGCGAGCCGGCGCACGAGCGCGCGGTAGAAGCCGACGAGCCGGTGGCTCTGCAGGATGGCCGTCCCCTCGCGGCCCTTCCAGCCCATCGCCTCCATCAGCAGGAAGGCCTCCAGGCCGCGGTCGGCCTCCGCCGGGGCGCGCAGGACCTCCACGCACAGCGGCCCGAGGCGCTGGAGGCGGTTCTCGGCGTTGCGCAGGTTCTTCTTCGTCCGGGCCCCGAGCCGCGCCCAGCGCTCCTCGAACGGCTCGCGGACGTCGAAGTAGCAGCCGGTCACCCGGCTGGGCCGGCGCAGCGCCCGCCACCCCTTGGCCGCGGGGGCGATGCGCGCCGCCTCCGGCACGTGCCAGATGCGCTCCAGGTGGACGGCGGCGGTGCGCGGTCGGGCGTCGAGTTGCGCGGACCACAGGGCCCGCAGGATCTCCTCGCGGCGCGGGCCGGGTTCGAGCATGGGGCCGCCCAGGAACGCGTGGCCGTCCGTGGTGGTGCGCAACAGCGGCGCCACCCACGCGCGCACGCCGCGGTCGCCCGCGCACAGCGGCAGCACCCCCACCAGCCGCGCCCCGTCCAGGGCCAGGGCCACGCTGAAGGGCGTGCGCGCTGGCAGCAGGCACTCCAGCCAGGTGAGCACCCACGTTCCGGAGCGCAAGGCGAGGCTGCGGGGCGCCACCGCGGCGAGCCCGTCCCACGCCTCCTGATGCGGCGCGAGGTCCTCCAGGCGGGTGCAGGTCCGGGTGGTGAGCATGCCGCGCCCGAAGTATCCGCCCGCCCCCCGGCCTGTCCCCATCTGTGCGGACGGTGCTCCGGTGCTCCCTTGCGAGTCCGGAGCCAGGATCCGATTCGCCCTGCGTACCCGTTCAGCCCCCCCCGATTCGTCTACGGATCGGCCCCCCGGAGCCCCATGGCCGAACGCTGGTTCCCGGCTCGTTCGCACGCGACCGTGTCGCTGGGGCGAAGGCAGCGGGCAGCCGGGCGAGCCCATGGCCGCCAGCCACGGCGCGTTGCGCCGTGGTGGGACGGCGAGCGGGCGCAGCCGTCCCGTGGCAAGAGCCACGTGAGGCGCAGCACGGCGAACCCCGGCCGAGCATCCAGCGGGCCGCACCTCCGTACCTCCTACCCGTGAACGCTTGCCGCCATGCAATGGCGTTCATCCGACACGATCGCCCGCGAGGTGCGCTCCGCGGCCAAAGGCGCCCCCGGTGGCCGATCGCTCGATTCCGGCGGGTCGCCAGGCCAGGGCCGCCGAGTGCCAACCCCTCGTCTCGCCGTTCCCCGCCCCGCCCGCCCGCGTCAATCCCACTGGATGAAGTGTTCCCCCCGCTCCATCGTCGCGCCACACCTCGGGCACGGTCCTCCAGCCCTCCAGAGGGAAACGTCGTGGGACGCGTCCTTCGGACACGGCGGCACGCGCGACTCCTCGGCCGACGTCCGGCGGGGGCCGCGCCCCCCGGAGGACCGGGCGACCACCACGTCGTCGATCACGCGGCAGTCCTTGCAGTGGATCGTTTCCGTCAGAACCCGCATGCCCCCGGCCGGACCGCCGGAGACCTGGGCCTCGTAGCCGCACGCGGGACAGCGGAACTCGTGCAACGTGCCCATGGCGACCTCCGGGGACGCAGGCCGATCGTACCGCGCCGGGGCCTTGACGCCCTGGCGCCGCGCTTCCGACCGTTGCGCCCGACCGCGGTCAGGGATCCCGGAAGGAGGCCCCGCCGACCCCTCTCCTGCGGCCAGGACCCCGCCCGCCCCGGGCCGCCGCCTTCAGCGCCCCGAGCGCGCCAGTCGATACTCTGGGGGAGCGTCCATGGCCGAACGACCCGCCCCCTACGAGGACCTCTCCGCCTTCCTGGACCCCGGGGCCCCGCACCGCCCCTTCGGTCTGCGCCACCGCCTGGTCGGCCACCCCCTGCTCACGGTCGACGCGCTGCTCGAGCTCTGCCGGCGGCTGCCCCCCGCCCAGGTGGAGTGGAACGCGGGGGACATGCCCGCCACGACCAACCGCAACGACGTCCCGATGAACGGGCTCTCGGCCGAGGAGACCGTGCGGCGCATCGCCGAGTGCCGGTCCTGGATGGCCCTCAAGAACGTCGAGGCCGATCCGGCCTACCGCGCGCTGGTCGACGACCTGCTCGACGCGGTGGCGGTCGCCACGCGTCGCACCCTCCCCGGCCTGTGCCGGCGTCAGGGATTCATCTTCTTGAGTTCGCCCGGGGCGGTCACCCCCCTGCACGCCGACCCGGAGCACAACATCCTCCACCAGGTCGCCGGCACCAAGGTCGTGCGGATGTGGGACCCCCGCAACCCGGAGTACATCAGCGACGAGGAGATGGAGGCGTTCTTCGC
>JAPKHB010000131.1 GCA_026647295.1 Planctomycetota bacterium
GAGGAGTTCTCCCTGGAGCGCTGCCTGGGCGTCACGCCCAAGTAGCGGCCGGACCAGGAAGGCAAGGAAGGCAAGGAAGGTCAAGAAGGCCAGGAAGGCCAGGAAGGCACTGACGAACGGCGCGGCCAAGGCCCGCGCGCTGGCAGATCAACTTCGGCGTCCAACGGGGGCGTACTTCGACTGGCTCCGGGTCCTTAGAGACCGTGTACCGAAGGAAGGCGCCACCGACTCACCCTCCTGAGCCGCCCGACCGGGACGAGCTCGACGAAGCGACTGGACAGACCCCGAAGCCAGGTCCCCGGCGTCGTGGCCCCCGACCAGGCTCCAGGCTCAGGCTGCGCCCTGGGAAGAGGACACCCGCCATGCCGTAAGAGGAACTGCGACGCCACCCCGCCGGGACGGGGCTTGCAAACCCCTAGAAGGGAGCCAGGCTCCGGTGCATCATTCGAGCGACAGGAGCGAACGGGACGCGCGCTGGAACTCGGTTCCGCGCTGCCGCGCGCCGACGCTTGGCAGGGGGGGTGCTGCGCGCGGGCGGCTTGAGGGCCCCGGCGCAAGGGGCGTGCAGTGCCGATGGGTCGCCGTCGTTCCAAGCGCCAGGCCATCTGCGGCTTGCTCCGCGCTGCCGCGCGGACTCTACAAGGTCGGCACGCTCACGCGTGCCGACGCTTGGCAGGGGGGGTGCTGCGCGCGGGCGGCCTGAGGGCCCCGGCGCAAGGGGCGCGACATTCCCCTCGTCCATCGCCGCTCCGCGGGCGGGGCGCTCTGCCATCTGCTCCGCGCTCCCGCGCGGACTCTACAAGGTCGGCACGCTCACGCGTGCCGACGCTTGGCAGGGGGGGTGCTGCGCACACCCCCCCTGCACCCCCCCGCGCCCCCCCGCGCCTACCCGCGGAGGGAGACGTGGGGTCCGGCGGCGCCCGCGCCCAGCGGGGCGTCGAAGGCCCGCAGCGCGAGTTCGACGCGGTTGCGCACGGTGCACTTGGAGTAGACGCTCATCAGCACGTTCTTGACCGTCTTCTCGACGATGCCAAGTTTCTCGGCGACCTCGGAGTTGGTCAGGCCCCGCGCCACGCCCGCGGCGACCTGCGCCTCGCGCACCGTGAGCCCGAAGCGGGCCTGGAGGCGCCGGACGGTGGGTTCGGCCCACGGCACGGCCGACTGCACCCGCAGCACGACGTGCGGCAGGCCGTCCACCTCGAACGCCTCAAAGCCGAGCCGCAGGCGGCGTTCGGCGTCGTCGGGGTAGTGGACCTCGACGGCGGGGGGATGGCGCGCGGCGCGCATCCGCTCGGCGTACGCGGCCAGCCACTGGTCGACCCGGCCCGGCAGGAGCGGGTCGCGCCCCCGCGGCGTCCCGTCGCGAAGCAGGCTGCGGGCGGCGCCGTTGCTGTACACCGCGCGCCCGTCGAGCCCGAGCACGACGACCCCCCGCTCGGGGTCGGAGTCCAGAAGGTCACGGCTCAAGACCTGGAGGCTGCGTTCGTTCCAGCCCCGGCTGCCCGCTCCGTTGGAGATCAAACCTGGGTCTCCCAAGGGGGTCGCCGCCGGGGCACGCGGCCGGCCCCCGCGGCGGCCGGCGCCGACGCGGACGTACTCCGACCGATCTGTTTCGCCGCCCCCGGCAGCGCCGGACGACCGCCCTCTCGCGGGCCCGCAGCCCCAAGCCCGCTCTAGGGGGACGCCGCCGCCCCCCCGGGTGTTCCGATCCGACCGCCCCCCCGGATCGAACTAGCCGACTTCGCCGCCGGGAGCCTCGCGCACCCAGAGGAGGAGCAGCGCCCCCCCGAGGCCGGCGCAGAGGGCAACGCCCCAGAACACCGCCGCGTAGCCGGTCCCGGGCAGCAGCAGGCCGGTCAGCCAGGGCAGGACGCCCTGGAGGGCCATGGCCAGCGCCCCCACCAGGCCGATCGGCGCGGTGGCGTCCCGGCCCGGCACGAGCAGCATCACCTGCGGCGCGTGGCAGGCCGTGCGGCTGCCCAGGTAGAGGCCCCCCGCAAACGCCGCAGCCAGGTAGGCCGTGGGGCCCGGCGCCATGGCGACCCAGGCCGCCGCGCCGGCCGCGGCGAGCATGCCGGCGGCCAGCCAGAGCCGCGGCGTGACCCGCGCACCCGAGCCCAGCACGAGCACGCTGGAGACCAGGTGGCCCAGCGCGCCGACGGCGACCCAGGTCCCGGCGCTATCCCGCGGGAGCCCGTCCGCGCGCAACGCGGCGTCGGCGTAGAAGGCGACGAGCACGACCGAGGCGATGCCCAACGCGTCGGCGAGCATGAAGCGCCCCAGCGTGGGGGCTTCGCGCAGGATCCGGCCGAGGCCCTTGAGGTGCGCGGAGATGTTGCTGGCCGGGGGCCGCGGCCGGGGGCTCTCGCGGATCCACAGGAAGGGGAGCGAACCGACGGCCGAGACCACCGCGGCGAGCCCGAAGAGCAGGGCCCACGCGCGGGTGGGGTCCGCCCCCGGGGCGAGCACCGCGTGGGTGATGGCGCCGCCGAGCAGCGCGCCGACGCGGTTGGCGACGAAGGCCGTCGCGAGGATGCGCGGGCGGGACGCGGCGGGAAACAGTTCGCCGAGCAGGGCCATCCACCCGGGGATCAGGAAGCCGACCGAGAGGAAGAAGAGGCCCGTGCCCGCCAGGTAGGCCCCCCGGCTCGCCGCGGCGCCACTGGGCGCGACCAGGATCAGCAGCAGCGCGACCAGCCCGAGGAGGGCCGATCCGGCGAGGTGCCCCCAGAACACCAGGCCGCGCTTGGTGCGCAGCGGCTCCACCCACACCGCGCACAGCAGCATCGGCACGGCCAGCGCCACGCCCCCGACCAGCCAGCTCAATCCGACGAACGCCTCGGATCCGCCGAAGCCGTCGGCGAAGGTGGCCGCCATCGGGCCCTCGATCGTGAGCGCCCAGGCCAGGCCCCAGAAGAACTCGGGCAGGATGTAGGCGACGGCGTTTCGCATGGTCGTACGGGGCCTGGCACCGTACGGGTACTCCCGCCCAAAAACGATCCGGGCCGCCGATCGTTCTGACCGGCGGCCCGGGCCACTTGGTAGCGGGGGAGGGAGTCGAACCCTCGACCTCCAGGTTATGAGCCTGACGAGATACCACTTCTCCACCCCGCGTCGCGGTTGGCGTGGCGAAGGAGAGGATAGGCGTCCGCCGGGGGGGTGCAAGCCGGGGGCGGAGCGCCCGGATCCGGGCCCGGATCCGGCCGCGGGGGGCCGGCGATCGGGGCGCCCGGGGAGCGGGCCGTACAGTGGCGCCGATGCGCGACGCCCATGGCCCCGACCCGGTCGGGTCCCCCCTCGTAAGGCTGCTCCAGGCCTCCTTCCGCCTCGGCTGGATCCGGGGGACGGAGGTGCGCGCCTACTGGCTCGCCCTGCTCGTGATGCCGCTGATCCTCCTGGAGGGCACCGGCTGGCTGCCGGCCTGGGAGCGCTGGGCCTACGTCCTGCTCCTGATCCTGCTGCTCTACGGGGTGATCCTGACCCACGAGTTCGGCCACGTGCGGGCCGGACGGCGCTACGGGATCGTGACCCCCCTGGTGACGCTCTCGCCGCTGGGCGGCGTCGCGCACATGAGCGCGGCGGCGCCGGGCCCGAAGGCCGAGATCCGGGTCTCCCTGATGGGGCCGCTCACCCACCTGGGCTGGCTGGCCGTGTTCGCGCCGCTGTCGTGGTGGGTGGTCCCCGAGCCCGGCGACGGCTGGATCCCGCCCGGCGCGCACCTGGACTACGTCTGGCTCGCCGTGGACGTGCTGGTGACGCTCAACCTCGGCCTCCTGTGCTTCAACCTCCTGCCCTGCTTCCCGATGGACGGCGGCCGCGTCCTGCGCGCCGCGCTCGCGCTGCGGATGCACCCCAACCGGGCCACCCTTCACGCCACGACCGTCGGCCTCTTGGGGGCGGCGCGTTCGGCGCGGTGGGCCTGGTGGGCTGGGTGAGCGGCAGCGGCCTCTTCCACACCGTGCTGTTGGTGATCGGGATCAGCAACGCGCTGGCCTGCGTGCAGGAGCGCCGGGCCGCGCGGTTCACGCCCGGCCCCTACCTGGACGGCGGGCGCCTGGCGCCGTGGGAGTCCGACGCCGACGCCTGGAAGCGCGGCGCCGCCGGGGGGGCGGGGTCCCGTCCCTCGCGGTGGGCGCGCTGGCGGGCCGGGCGGGCCGAGGCGCGCGCCCGCCGGGAAGCCCTCGCGCGCCAGCGGCTCCAGGTCGAGGTGGACCGCATCCTGGACAAGGTGCGGGCCGAGGGCATGGCCAGCCTCACGGCCCGGGAGCGGGCCACGCTGGAGCAGGCCAGCGACGCCTGGCGGCGGTAGGCTGGTGGGCCGCGACCCGAAGGGCGAATAGCTCAGGGGTAGAGCGCTTCTCTTACACGGAAGATGTCGGGGGTTCGACTCCCTCTTCGCCCACCACCCGCCGCCGGCGGCCCCCGGAGCGCGCGATGCCGGACCTGCCCCCCGAAGACCTGCGCCGGGCCCGCGTCCCGGCGCGCGACCAGGGTGCGCGCCTGGACCGCTTCCTCGTCGCATACTTCGAGCAGTACTCGCGCCGGCAACTCTCGCAGGCCGTGCGCGCGGGGCTGGTGCGCGTGAACGGGCGCGTCGCGCGCCCGGGGCTCAAGTTGCGCGCCGGGGACGAGGTCGAACTTCCGGTGTGGAGCCGCGCGCTCCCCGCGCTGGCCGGCGAACGCCGGGCCCGGCTCACGCGCGCGGCCCCGCCCGGCGAGGTCGCCGTCCTTTACCGCGACGACGACCTCCTGGTGGTGAACAAGCCCCCGGGCCTCGCCGTGCACGGCGGCGCCGGGCAGGCGCCCGGCCAGACGCTGATCGACGTCCTGCGCGAAGAGGTCCTGGCCGGCTTCGGCCTCGTGCACCGCCTGGACCGCGACACCTCCGGCGTGCTCGCCCTGGTGCGCGGGGAGGCGCCGCGCAAGGCGCTCGCCGCCGCCTTCGCCGACCCCGACGGCGGCGTGACCAAGGTCTACGACGCCGTGGTGGCCGGGGTGCCCGAGCCCGCGACCGGCGAGGTGGACCTGCCGCTCGTCCCGCCCGGGCACGGGGCGCCGGCGCGGGTGGACGCGGAGGCCGGCAAGCCGGCCCGCACGCGCTACCGGACCCTGGAGGCCTTCGGGCGCGCCGCGCGGCTCGAGGTCGAACCGGTGACGGGCCGCACCCACCAGATCCGCGTCCACCTGGCCGCCCTGGGCCACCCGCTGCTGGTGGACCCGCTCTACGGCGCGCGGCGGGCGCTACGCATCCCCGACCCGCGGCCGGGCCAACCGGCCCTGTACCTCCATCGCACGCCGCTCCACGCCCGGCGGCTCACCCTCCCGCACCCGCGCACCGGGGCGCCGGCCACCTTCGAGGCGCCGGTGCCGGGCGACCTGAAGCACCTCCTGGAGGTGCTGCGGGTCGGGGCCGGGCGGGGCCGCGTCCGCGGCGGACTGCCGCCGGTGGGCGGCGCCCCGCCGCCGCGCTAACGCGGCGTGCGGATGGCCTTGCGCTGCTGGCGCTCGTTGCTGCACGGGCGCTTGCCGTGGTTGGCCTTCTTGACGCGGCGGTTGTTGACGGCCATGGGGCCCTCCTTTGGGGGGCGGGGGCCGGTGGGGCTCCGCGCCGGATCTCTTGACCAGGGAACGGCAGCCCGGGAAGGTAGCACGCCCCGCGCCGGCTACCCCAGGGTGGCGAAGGCCCCCTCCAGGTCGGCCCACAGGTCCCCGTAGTCCTCCAGGCCCACCGAGAGGCGGATCAGGCTGTCGGTGAAGCCCGCCTTGAGGCGCTCGGCCCTGGGGACCGAGGCGTGGGTCATCGTCGCGGGGTGGTCGAGCAGGCTCTCGACCCCGCCCAGGCTCTCGGCCAGGGCGAAGAGCCCGGCCGAGCCGGCGAAGACGCGCGTCTGCTCCAGGTCGGCGTCGAGTTCGAAGGAGACCATCCCCCCGAAGCGCCGCATCTGCCGGCGGGCGAGGTCGTGGCCGGGGTGCGAGGAGAGGCCCGGGTAGTGCACCGCGCGCACCCTCGCGTGCCCCTGGAGCGCCCCGGCCACCCGTTCGGCGTTGTCGCAGTGGCGCTCCATGCGCACGGCCAGGGTCTTGATGCCCCGCAGCACCAGGAAGCAGTCCAGGGGCCCGGGCACGGCGCCCACGGCGTTCTGCAGGAAGCGCACGCGCTCGGCCAGTTCGGCCTCGCGCGCCACGACCATCCCCCCCACGACGTCGCTGTGCCCGCCGAGGTACTTGGTAAGACTGTGCACGACGAGGTCCGCGCCCAGGGCAAGGGGCGTCTGCAAGTAGGGCGTCGCAAAGGTGTTGTCCACCACGACGAGCGCCCCGGCGCGGTGGGCGAGGTCGGCCACCGCTGCGACGTCGCTCACGCACAGCAGGGGATTGGTGGGCGACTCGAACCACACGAGTTGCGTGGACACCTCGAGCGCGCGGCGCACCGCCTCCAGGTCGGTGGTGTCGACCACGGCGTAGGAAAGGCCCTGGCGCGCCAGGACCTTGTCGATCAGCCGGTAGGTGCCCCCGTACACGTCGTGGCCGAGCAGCACGCGGTCGCCCGCGTCCAGGAGCGAGAGCACGGCGTGGGTGGCCGCAAGGCCCGAGGCGAAGGCGACGCCCGCGGCCCCGCCCTCCAGGTCGGCGACGTTGGCCTCGAGCGCGTCCCGGGTGGGGTTGCGCGTGCGGCTGTACTCGTAGCCCTTGTGCTCGCCGGGGCGCTCCTGCACGTAGGTCGAGGTGAGGTACACCGGCGTCATGACGGCCCCGGTGGTCGGGTCGGGGCGCTGGCCGGCGTGGATGGCGCGCGTCGAAAAGCCCCGCGCCGGGGAGGGGATGGGCGAGTCCATCCCGCGGTTCTACACCGGGCGGGCCGGGAGCGGCGTCAGCGGGCGCGGGGCCCGGCCTGCTCGAAGCGGGCCACGACCTCCAGGGCGAGGGTCATCAGGGCGGTGGCGTAGACGCGCCCCCCGTCCGCCCCCCACGGTCCGACCGGATCGAAGGAGCCGAGCAGCCCGGTCGGCCCGCCGTCGCGGCGCTGGTTGGGCAGCAGCGCGTCCTGGAGCGCCCGCGACCAGGCCCGCCAGGCCTCCCCGCCCGCGTGGAAGCAGGCTAGCGTCCCGTAGTACCAGTAGTACATGTCGATGCTGCCGTCGTGCTCGTTCCAGGTCGGCAGCCGGTCGCGCACGAGCTTGAGGCCCTTCTGCCAGACCTCCGCGCGCGGATCCTGGCCACACAGGACGCGGCCGAACAGCGCCGCCGCCGTCATCGACTCGCTGCGCTCGGCGGGGAAGCGGTCCACCATCTCGGTGGGCCGCGCGGGCCCGGCGCCGCGCTGCACGTAGCCCACCCGGCCGTAGTCCGGATCGGTCGCCTTTTCGAACCAGTGCATGGCCCCCTCGAACGCCGCGTCGTCGATCGCCAGTTCCGGGGGCCGGCCGCGCGCGACGGCGGCCTGGTTCACGGCGCGTCCGCTGGCCATGAGCATGAGCATCCAGGTGGTGACCGAGGTGTCGTTGTCGCCGGGCTTCACGCCGTAGCGCCAGGCGAAGTAGGGGTTGCGCGACAGCGCGGCGAAGTCGAGCGCCCGCTGGGCCGGGGCCTTGCGCTGGGGGTGCCCGGTCAAGCCGTAGGCCTCGACGAGCGCGAGGCCCCCGATCGCGTGGTTGTAGATGTACTGCTGGGTCGTGCGCGGGCCGACGCAGCCCTCGGGGTCCTGCACCCCCACGAGCCAGGACAGCGCCCGGGCGACCGCGGGGCCGTAGGGCCCGCCGCCCGCGGGCGTGTGGCCCGCGCCGAGGAAGGCCAGGACCGCAAGGCCCGTCGTCCCGACCGTGTAGATGGGCTTGCCGGCGCCGGGCACCGCGCGCTCGGCGGCCACCGGCGCGCCGTCCGCCCAGCGGCCGAAGCCCGCCGCGTCGAAGGAGCCGTCGGGAGACTGGTGCGCGGCGAGCCAGCGCAGGCCCCGCGCGACGGCCTCCGCCGCCGCGGTGGGCGCCGACGCCTCGGCGGCAGGCAGCGCGGGTCCGCCGGCCGGCGGCGCCTCGGGCCGGGGCCCCGTGGCCCGCTCGATCAACTCGCGCAACTGGGCGAAGGCCTGGTCGTAGATCCGCCCGGCCTCCCGGTAGCGGGCGAGCGCCTCTTCCACCCGCCCCTGGGCGGCCAGGAGGTCGGCCTCCTTGGTGGCCGCCTGCATGCGCATCCGCAGGGCGTCCAGGCCCTTTTCGAGCAGGGCGCGCGCCGAGGCGGCGTCCGCGGCCGGCTCCTCCTCGGCGAAGGCCCCGGGGCCCCCGCAAAGGCCTGCGGCCAGGAGGAGGGCGAGAAGGCCCGCGCGGGCCACGATCCGGGACCAGTGGGACATGGGAACCTCCGCGGCCGGAGCGGGGAGAGCCCGCCCCCCGAGGTTCCAACGGACCGCGGCCCCGGCGGTTCAGCGGGGGGCGGCGACGGCGGCCTCAACCGTGGGCGGGACCAGCCGCCCGCTCTGGGCGTAGAAGTCGCGCGGGTTCTCCCAGACCAGCTGCTCGATGCGCAGGTCGTCCCAGCCGCGCCGGCGCAGCTCCAGGATCGTGCGGGGGACCATCAGGGGGTCGCTCGGCCCCCAGTCCGCCGAGGAGTTGATCATCGTGCGCTCGTGGCCGTAGGCCTCGAGCAGGTTGGCGGCCCGCTCGGGGGTGAGCTTCGTGAAGGGGTAGACCGTGAGGCCCGCCCAGCAGCCCCACGCCCGGACCAGGTCCATCGTCTCTTCGGTGTTGTGGTCGTACAGGACCTGGTCGGGGGCAAAGCCCATCTCCTTGAGGAGGGCCAGGTTGCGCTCGGTGCCCCGGCGCTTTTCGCGGTGGGCCGAGTGCACCAGCACCGGCAGGCCCGTGCGCTGGGCCATCTCGAGTTGGCGCACCATCACCCGTTCCTCGGCGTCCGTGATGTCGTCGTAGCCGATCTCGCCGACGGCCACGCAGCGCTCGTGCGCGAGGAACGGCTCCATCACGTCGAGCGCCTCCTGGGCGAGCCCCTCGTCGTTGGCCTCGCGCGGATTGACGCTGATGGTGTGGTACTGGTCGATCGCGTACGCCTTGGCGCGCTGGTGCTCGTAGCCCCGGATCGCGGCCCAGTAGTCCACGAAGGTGCCGACGCTGGTGCGCGGCTGGCCGAGCCAGAAGGAGGGCTCGACGACGGCCCGCACGCCGCACAGCGCAAGGCGCTCGTAGTCGTCGGTCGTGCGCGCGTAGAGGTGGATGTGGGGCTCGAAGATCTTCATGGGCGCTCCGCGACCGGGAGGGGGCGGGCGCAGCCTACCCCCGGCCCGCCGGGCCGCCTTGCTGGCGCGTGACCCCGGGGCCCGGGGTCCCAGAGACGTGGCGCGGCCGGCGCCGCGCGCGGCGTCCCGCGACCGGTCAGCCGTCGGTCGCCGTCGACGTATGAATACGTCC
>JAPKHB010000132.1 GCA_026647295.1 Planctomycetota bacterium
GGGGCCCGCTCGGGCGGTCCGGACCCCGGGTGCGCCCCCTCTGCGGCGGGGCATCCGGGGGCACCGGGGGCGTTCGGGCGCCCCGTGCGCGTGCGGGTGGTCACGCCGTACCCGGCCGCCGGGCGGATCGGAACCGGCCACGCGCCGGTTCACTTCCGCGCCCACGGGCTGTCGGGGTGGCGTTCGCGGAGCGTGCGCGCGGCCTCCTGGGCCGTGCGCTCGTACAGCGCCCGGGCCTTCGAGCCCGCCGGGGCGGCCTCGGCGGCGCGCCGGGCCGTCTGGGCCAGGTAGTAGAGGGCGCGGGCGCGCTCGCGCCCCACCTGGAAGAAGTTCACGTCCACGGTCCGGAAGGCGACCAGCGCCCGCTCCAGGTCCGGACGGGCGGCGTTGAGGTGTCCGAGCCCCTCGCCGTTGAGGGCCACGGCCTGCACCTCCGGGTCGCGCGCGCCGTTCACCAGCGCCAGCGTCATCTCGGCGTCCAGGCCGTTGCCGGCGGCCAGCCGCCGCAGGGCCTCGGCCGTGCCCTGCTGGAGGAACCCCGCCAGCTCCTGGAACGCGGGGGGGGAGTTGCGCTTCTCGGCGTCGGCCAGCATGGCCTCGGCCATGCGCGTGCGGGCCAGGCTGTAGTACCGCCCGAGCTCCTGGCGCAGGCAGCCGCGCCCCTCGTTCTTGATCATGGTGAGCAGGGTGAGACCGGCGGCGTTGTAGGCCACCTTGGCCTGGCCCAGGTCGCCGCGGGCCTGGGCGATCAGGCCGGGGCCGATCTTCCCCTCGTAGGCCCAGCGCGGGCCCAGGTCCACCTTGAGGGCCGCGTCGTGCAGTTCCTGGAAGGCGGCTGCCGCCTCGTCGTAGCGGCCCAGGTCGGTGAGGGCGCGGGCCTTGAGCCAGAGGGCCTCGGCGTAGAAGCGGCTGTTGCCGCCCGCGAAGCGCCCGAGGAAGCCACCGCTGCGCCCCGAGGTGCCGGGCACCTCGACGTCGTCCAGCGCGAGCAGCGCCTCCTGGATCCGGTTCTTGTCGCCCGAGGCGGCGCCGGAGAGGTACAGCGCCTTGGCGTAGTGGAAGTGCGCGTACTCGCTCGCCCACTCCGGGCGCTTGCCGCGCCCCGTGGGGTCCCCTTCGTTGTAGGGGTGGAAGCGCCGGTCGCCCGTGCCCGGATCCTCGCGCCAGCCCCCGGGGGTGAGCTTGGCCAGGGCCCCCAGCGCCTCCGCGACGTTCCCCCGCTCGAGTTCCAGGATCGCGCCGTCCAGCGCCTGGGCCTGGCGGTCCTTCGCCCCGCGCGAGATGGAGAGCACGGCGAGGGCCGGCACGGTCAGCACCGGCCCGTTGGCGCGCTCGCGGTACTTCACCTCCGCCCAGTCCTCCGACACGATCTCGTGCGCGCGCAGCGTGGACTCGGCGCAGGTCTTGAGGTCGCGGACGCGGAGGTCCTCGGCGCGGGCCGGCGTCGCCGCCGCCACCGCCAGCGCCCCGAGCAGCGCCCCGGCCGCGAACCCCCGGCCCGCGGCCGCCGGGGCCCGCCACGCCCACGTGGTCTGCCTTGCCTGCATCGTCGTCTCCTCCGGGACCCCGTGCGGGTCCCCTTCGTGGGTCGGAGCCCGGGCCGTCATCGCGGACCTCCCGGGCCGTCGGGCGGCGCGCCGCCCCCTGCTCCGTCGCGCGCCGCGTCCACCGCGTCCTCCGCGGCGATGCGCCCGAGGACGATGTTGAGCGGTTGGAGCCCCGCCTGCTGGCGCAGGACCTGGAGCCGGGCGAGGACCTGGGCGATCTCCTTCGGCGTGTCGGGGCGCTCCTCGCGGCCCAGGCGCGGGAAGCGCACGTTCAGGACGCGCAGCGCGTTGGTGGCCATGTTCACCCACTCGACCGCCTGCGGGGAGGGCGAGCCGGGCGTGGCCTTGAGCAGCGCCTCCGCGCCCCGCAGGTAGGCGCGCAGGCGCAGGACCTGGGCCTCCCACCACTCCTCGCTGTCCTCCTCGGCCGCAAAGGCGGCGGGGCCGTCCGTGAGGCTGGCGGCCAGGTTGGCCGCCTTGAGCGCGTCCTCGACGCCGCCGCTCTCGGAGTAGACCCAGGCGAGCGCCAGGCGGAACTCGCGGCGCGCCTTGCCGTAGGTGGCGAAGTAGATGATGTCGAAGCCCGGCCGGGCGAAGCTGCGTACGGTCTGCTCGAGCGCGGCGTCCCGCTCCAGGTTCACGAACTCCTGGAAGGCCTTGAGGGCCTGCTGGAAGCGCTGGTTGTCCTCCTCCTTCGAATAGCGCGGGATCGGCGTCCCGTTGGGCTTGCCCAGGTTGTTGACCGCCTGCTTGAGTTCGGCCACGGTCTTGACGCGCGGCAGGGCGAAGCGGTACGTGCGCCCGTCGCCGCGGCGCCAGGCCCACGAGACCACCGCGTAGTCGCCCTTGAGGTGGCCGACCAGCAGGGGGAGGTTCTCCGGGACCTTGGCCATGGTGGCCTCGAGCCGGTCCAGGGCGTCCTTGACCAGCGCCGCCCGCCGGGCGGCGTCTTCCTCCTGCTGGGCCAGCCGGAAGTAGATGCGACCCAGCCGCCCCTGCGCGTCGTCGATCTGGTCGTCCGCCTCCTGGCCCTTGGAGAGCTCCAGGTAGCGTTCGTAGAGCCGGCGGGCGTTCTCCCAGGTGACCATCTGCTCGGGCCGAAGGCGCGAGGCGCGGTACCACATGTCGGCGAAGATCCGCACGTTCTCCCGGTCCAGCGGGAGCCCCGCCTCGGAGAGGGCGTTGGTGTAGTCGGTGTAGTAGGCGGCCGCGGTCACCAGCGGCTCGTACAGCTGCTGGCTCAACTCGCGCGTCTCCCGGGTGAGTTGGTCCAGTTCGCGCTCCAGGGCCTCCTTGCGGGTGCTCATCTCGTTGAGCCGCACCTGGACCTCGGGCAGTTCCTTCTCGAGTTGGGCGACCTTCTGGAGGGCCTCCTGATACATCTTCTCGTCGATCCCGGTCGCGAGGACCCCCTTCGCCCGGCTCTCCTCCCAGGCCCGGATCAGTTCGCGCGCCTTGTCCAGGCCGCTCTGCTGGTCGCTGGCGTGGATCAGGGTGCGGGTGTAGGCCTCGTCGAGCTCGCGGAGCCGGGCGCGGACCCCCGCCCCGGGTGCGTCGGGCGTGCCGCGCAACTTCACGACCCGCTCGTTGAGCTGCTTGTGGATCTCGGCCTGCTGCTTGTTGTAGTGCTCGGCCAGCTTGAACGTGATGACCTGCAGGCGCCAGTACGAGGGGTCGTCCTTGAGCAGGCGCCGGTAGGGGCGGTCCGCCGCCTCCAGGTCGCCCTTGGCGAGGAGGGCCAGCACGCGCAGGCTCAAGATCCCGTTGTAGAACAGGCCGTTGGAGGCGTCCTTCAGCATCTCGTAGGTCGTGCGCCAGTCCTCCGAGATCGCGAGCACCTTGTCGTAGTGGGACGCGTCGCGCTCGCCGAGGTTGAGGTGCGCCTCGGCCATCCAGTACTCGACGAAGCCGCGCTGGGCCGTGCGGCGCGCGCGGATGGTGGGGTGGCGCTCCTGCTGGGCGACCGACTCGGGCGACTCCCAGTAGGTGATGGCCGCGCGGGCGGTCTCGATCAGGCCCGTCCAGTCCTCCTCCATGTGCTTGAGCCGCACCAGGTAGTGCCAGGCGTCGTCCTGCTTGATGTGCTCCGCCTGGCGCGCGACGCGCTCGAAGTTGCGCCGGGCCTCGGCGACCTTGGCCTTCCAGGCGGCGTTGTTGGCCTGCTTGAGCTTGCGCGCCTCCTCGAACGCCTCGATCGCCGCGTTCCACTCTCCGATGGTGGTGATCGGGTGCCCCGGGTACTCGGTGAGCAGCGCGCGCTCCATGTCCTTGGCGCGCTGCAGGTAGGTCGGGCTGTCCAGGGCCGTGCCCAGTTCCTTCCACAGCCGGATCGCGCGCCCCCGGTGGTCGCCGTACTCGATGAGCTTGGGATCCTCGGGGCCGCCCTTGCGCGGGATCAGACCGTCCATCCAGGCGTCGTGGATCGGCTCGAGGGCCAGCGCCGCGGCCAGGAGGTCGCCCTGCTTCTCGTAGGCCGCGGACAGCCGCAGCCAGCAGGGCAGCAGCAGGCCCTCGAACGTCTCCAGCGTGCGCCGCGGCACCGCCGCGATGGCGTACTGGTACGCCCGGATCGCGTCGGCGTACTTCTCCTCCAGGAAGAGGTTGTCGGCCACGCCCTTGAGCACGGCGGGATCCCCGGCGCCCATCACGCCGCCCACGCCCACGAAGCCGCGCAGCATGCGGTTGCCGATGTTCACCAGCCACTGCTTGCCCTGCTTGCGGGCGTGCCCGATGGCCGTCTTGGTGAGTTCCACCGCGCGGTCGTTGCGCTCCAGCGCCGCCTCCAGGCGCGCCAGTTCGTAGACGGCGCGCAGACCGTTGTCCACGCTCACCACGCCGGGGTGGCGTTCGAGCATGGGGCCCAGGTAGCCGAGGCCGACGCGGTAGAAGTTGGTCGCACCCACGCGCCCCGCCTCGGCGCACATCTGGCCCATGTGGTAGTAGCCGTTGGCGACGACCTGGAGCTCCTCGACGCTCTCCACCGGAACCTCGATGCAGGTCTCGAACCAGGTGACCGCGTTGCGGTACAGGTCTTCCTTCTCCTCCTCGGTGCGCGCCGCCTTGGCCCGCTCCCAGAACACGAGGCCCGAGTAGTCCTGCGCGTGGGCCGAGAGCAGGGTCCCTTCGTTGAGCAGGATGAAGTTCTCGAGCGCCTGGCCGGCCCGGGCGAGGGCCTCGCGGGCCTGCTGGCTGCCGGCGGGGAACACCAAGGCGCGGTAGTACTGGGACATCACCATGTAGAACTCGGCCACGGCCGCGTTCTCGCCGCCCTCGGCCATCCACTTCTCGAAGTGGGTGATCGCGGCGTTCACCATGTCGGTGGCGTCCGCCACGACGTCCGGGGCCGAGGCCTTGCGCGCCGCCAGTTCCTCGGCGTCGGGCAGCAGGCGGTCGCGCGCCCACTGGACGAAGGCCAGGCGCGTCGTGCCCACGTTGAGGCGGGCCAGCACGGCCTGCTTGTGCTTCGGGTTCTTCTCGACGAAGCGATCCATCTCCTTGACGGCGCCGCGGAAGAGGTCGCGCACCGTCGCGTAGGGGATCTCCTGGCGCAGCGTCGCCGCCACGGCCTGCTCGCGGGCCAGCTCGGCGATGCCGTAGCGGCACAGGTCCTTGTCGACCTCGCTCGCGTTGGGGCTGGCGAGCACCGCCTCGTAGACCTTGCGGGCGTACTCGAAGTAGCCGGGGTCCCCGGTGATGCGTCCCTGCGCCGCCAGGGCCTGGCCGAAGGCGAAGTCGTCCTGGGCGTACGCCGAACGGGGGGCGCACAGGAGCGCGCCCAGCAGCAGGAGCGGAACGGTCCGGCGGAGCATCGAGCGTCGCATGGCAGGCGTCCCTTTCGTCTCGGGGGGGATGGCGCGCGGCATCCAGCGCGCAAGGAGGGGCCGGACCGGCCCCCGGCGACCGCCGCGTACTCGTGCCGCCGCGCGGGCGGGGCGCGCAGGGCGCACTCCGACCGCGGGAGCCCGCTTTGGCCGACCGGGGCGGCGCATTCTACGGATGGAGGGGGAGGGGGTCAAACGCGCCCCGCCGCCGGGCGCAGCGCAGGCGTCCGCCGCGCCCCCCGTCACGCGGGGGGCGGCGGGCGCGGCTCGGGGCCCCCGTGCGGCCACGACCCTGCATCCTGGGTCCCGGCACGTCGGTGGGGCGCCCGATCCCCGATGCACCCCCAACCGCCGAGGGACCGTTTGCGTCGGGTCCGGCTGCGAGCGTCCTGCCGTGGATTCGCGCATGCTGCCGCGGGCGTGTGCCCGGCGCCAGGGGGCCCGATGGGGGAGCGCGCGACCGGAGCGGGAACGGGGCGGACCCCCGGATTCTAGCCCAGGCGGGGGCCGCCACAAGCGTCACGTGCCGTTGCGACCCGGCCGGGGTCCCCAAAGCGTTCGGTTCGCGGGCGCCCGGCGCCTCGCCAGACCGCGCCCCGGGCGAGGGCCCGGGCGCGTCCGGCCCTGCGCGGATCGGGCGGGGCGGTCAGCGCTGCTTGCAGCCGCAGGCCGAGCCGAAGAGGCCGCACAGCGAGCAGGCCTTTCGGGCCGGGGCCGGCGGGCCCAGGTCCTCGAGCGGCGCGACCGGCGTGTAGGTGGTCGCCGGCCCGAGCTCGGGGATGTCCAGGTTGTCCCGGGGCTCGAGCTCCTCGAGCGGCACGATGCGCGCCGTGATCAGCACCAGGAGGTTGCTGCGGCTCACGAAGTTGCCCTTGCGGGTGACCAGGAAGGAGAGGATCGGGATCTGCGAGAGGAACGGGATCCCGCTCTCGCGCACGTCCTTCTCGTAGAACTTGAGCCCGCCCAGGAGCAGGGTGCCCGAGTCCGGCATGCTGACCGTGGTGCGCACCCGGCTCACCCGGAGTTCCGGGATCTGGAGGATCACCGGGGCGTTGGCGCCGATGGGGCCCGAGGCCAGCGAGGTGCTGAAGGTCGCGATCGGGCGCTGCAGGACGGCGACCGTCGGCCGCAGCTCGAGCGTCACGAAGCGCCGGTCGGCGGAGACCACCGGACGCACGTCCAGCACCACGCCGTCCAGGATCGTCTGCACGACCGGGTTGGCGATGTTGGACGCCTGGGCGATCTCCACCTCGTAGTCCTGCACGTACGAGACCTGGTTCAGGACCGAGACGTTGGCCCGCTGGGTGTTGTAGACCGTGATGCGCGGGGCGGTGATCTGCTGCACCCGCTCGGACTTCTCGACCGCCCGCAGGATGACCTCGATCTCGGTGTCGTCCAGGTAGGTGGTCTGGAAGCTCAACCCGCCCGAGCCGGTGAGGCGGTCCGGGCTGCCGAAGCGCTTGATGGTCGTGTCCCACAGGTTCTCGACGCGGGCGCTGTAGGCCCCGTCCTGCCCGTCGTTGTAGAAGATGCCCGCGTCGTTCGTCGTGCCGACCGAGCTGGGCTCGGGGAAGGTGCCGAACGGCACGCCGTAGGGGTTGGCGGCCGTCCCGAAGAACACGTCGTCCTGGACGACGTTGGTGCCCAGGCCCGGCTGGCCCACGCCGGCCGAGTCGTCGCCCAGGCCGCGCAGGTCCACGCCCACGTCCCGAAGGAAGTTGTCGGCCGCCGTGAGGAAGCGGATCTCCAGGTCCACCAGCAGGCCGGTGTTGGCGCGGATCTGGCCCAGGAGGTCGTCCACCTCGCTGAGGATCTCGGGCACGTTGCGCGCGATGAGGATGCCGTTGCGGTGCTCGAGGGTCGCGGGGTCCTCCCACTTGCCCTCGCCGCCGACGGTCTCCTTGATCAACTCGACCAGCTGGTCGGCCGGGAAGATCGACTCGGGCTCCTTGAGCTCGGGCGGCTCGGGCGGCGTGAAGTTCGACGGCGCGAGGTTGATGTCCTGGCCGCGGAAGTTCTGGATCCGCACCGTCAGGTCCTTCACGTCGAAGTAGCGCAGCTTCATCGAGCCGCTGATCTCGTCGGCCATCATGATCCAGATGACGCCGCCGCGCACCTCCCACGAGAGGTCGAAGGGGGCCGTGACCACCTGGGTGAGGATCGTCCGCACGCTGACGTCGTCGAGGTTCGCGGAGACCGTGACCTCGTCGAACTTCTCCTGGCGCACCTTCGGGGTGACGTAGTAGTTCAGCCCGGTGATGGTGCGCAGGTACTCGACGACCTGGTCGAGGTTCTGGGCCTCCCAGGTGAGGTCCTGCACCCGCTTCTTGTCGATGATCTCGAGCACGCCGGCGACGTTCGCCGCGTCGGCCTCGGGGGTCTCCTCGCCCACGATGCGCGGCTTGCGGTGCGCGATGTCGTCGAGCCAGTTCTTCGGGAACACCACCGTCTCGACCTGGGGCAGGGCGATCATGTCGAGTTCGTGCATGACCAGCTTCCACTCCTGGGCGAAGGCGCGGCGGCTCGCCTCGTCGTTGGCGGAGTGCTCGGCGTCGTAGCTCATCGCGATGATGCGCTCGGCGTCGCCGTTGGTCGGGTCCAGGCGCAGGATCTGCTGGGCGTACTCCCGCGACAGGGCGTAGTCGCCGTTGCGGAAGGCCCGGTGGGCGCCCTCGAACCAGGCGCGCATCCGGCCCAGCCGGCGTTCGCGCTCCTCGACCAGTTCGCGCTCGCGCTCGGCCTGGGCCTTGGCGATCTGCTCGGAGCGGGCGGCGCGGGCCGCGATCTCGCCCTTGTAGCGCGCCGTGTCGATGCGGTCGCGGATGCCGGCGGCGCTGATCCCGAAGTCGGCCGTCTCGTCGTACCAGGAGATGATCGAGAGGGCCTTCTGGTACTCCTTGACGGCCTCCTCGTACTGCTCCTTCGCCTCCAGCATGCGGCCGCGCTCGACGTAGGAGCGCACCTCGGTGGCGGCCTGCTCGCGCTTGACGGCGGCGACGTCGCGCTGCTTGTCGAAGTAGTCCGCGGTGGTGCTGGCGCGGTCGGTGGACAGCCGCCGCCAGCCCTCCTGGGCACGGGCGTCGGTGGGGTCGGCATCCAGCGCCTTGGCGTAGAACTCGCGCGCGCCCGCCAGGTCGCCGGCCTCCTCGGCCTCCCGCGCCAGCTTGAGGCTCTGCTCGACGAGGAAGGCGCGCCGGTCGGCCTCCACGCCGCGCCGCTCGCCGGCTTCCTCCATCAGCGGGCGCGCCTCGGGCTCGGCCGCGGCCGGCGCCGCCGCCGGCGCGCCGGCGGGCGCCTCGGCCCCCGGTTGGGCGGGCTGCGCCACGGAGAGCGTGCGGCGACCCTGGCAGGCCGGTGCGAGGGCGAGGAGCCCGACGGCAGCCAGGAGCGCGAGGAAGGGGGCGTTGCGAGTCATGCCTGGGGTTCCCTTCGTGGGCATGGCGGACCGGCGGGCCTGCCGCAGCCCCGGGGCGACCTCCTCGCCTCGGCCTGCGGTCCTCCTCCTGCCGGACACTGCCGTTCGGGCGCTGGAGTAAGGGGGACCTGTCACGCCCCCGTCACGCGGTCGCGCCGGAATCCGGGGATCGGGCCTGTGGGGTGTGCGGGCGTAGCATCGGGGGATGCCCACCGACCTTGGCCCGGAGGTCCGCGCCCACGTGGCCTGGCTGCGCCAGCACACTGGCCATACCACGGTCCGCTCGAACACGAGCCTTCGCACCGGGCGGCGCGTGGCGCTGCGCGCCGATGATGTCACCGTGGCGCAGATTCTCAAGGGTCCCGAGTGGCGCCACGGCTACGACGAGTCTCTTGCCTACGCAACCGCCATCTCCGGCAAGTGGGGGCTCGGAGAACCGGGAACGACCGGGCTCCCCAACGATCACGGCTTCGACGAATGGTTCGGTTTCCTCAATCAGCAACATGCGCATGGCCACTACCCGGAGTACCTGTGGAGGAACAAGTCGAAGGAGACGTTGAAGGGCAATCTCGGCGGGCGGCGGCGAGAATACGCCTCCGACCTGATGGCCCGC
>JAPKHB010000133.1 GCA_026647295.1 Planctomycetota bacterium
GACCCGACAACGGCGACACGTCCGTGATCGCGTTGTTCTTCAGCGACAGCGTGTTCAGCCCCGTCACCGCACCTATCGGCCCGATATCCGTCACCCCGCTCGATACCAGCGACAGCGTGCTCAGCGTGGGCCGGTCCTCGAGCGCCGCGATCTCCTGGGGGGTCAGCCCCTTCTCGTGGCGGAAGTCGAAGCGCAGGCGGTCCGGGGCGACCAGCGAGCCCTCCTGGCGCACCTGCTCCCCGAGGACCTGCTTGAGGGCCAGGTGCAGGAGGTGGGTCGCGGTGTGGTTGCGCCGGATGGCGTCGCGGCGCTCGCGGTCGACCTCCGCGCGCACGCCGTCCCCCACCGCGAGGCGCCCGCGCTCCACGCGCACGCGGTGCAGGTGGAAGCCTTCGGTGCGCTGCGTGTCGGTCACCCGCGCCAGGCCCCCGTCGGCGACCAGTTCCCCGGTGTCGCCCACCTGCCCGCCCGACTCGGCGTAGAAGGGCGTGCGGTCGAGCACCACCGTCACCTCGGTCCCCGCCGCGGCCGCCTCGACCAGGGCCTCGCCGTCCACCAGCCCGACCACGACGGCCGCGCCGCTCACGCCGTCGCCCTCGTAGCCGGTGAACGCGGTCGGCGCCACGCCCCGCTCGCGCAGCGCGCCGAGCGGCCCGGCGGCGAAGATCTCGCCCTTGAGGCGCGAGCCCTTGCGCGCCCGGTCGCGCTGCGCCTCCATCTCGCGCTCAAAACCCGCGACGTCCACGGCCAGGCCGCGCTCGGCCAGGATGGCCTGGGCGAGGTCGAGCGGGAAGCCGTAGGTGTCGTGCAGGCGGAAGGCCGCGGGGCCCGGCAGCACGGCGGCCCCCCCGAGCCGGGCGAGTTCCTCCTCGAGGTAGCGCAGGCCGGTCGCGTAGGTCTCGCGAAAGCGCAGTTCCTCGCCCTCGAGCAGCCCGCGCAGGGTGGCGCGCCCCTCGACCAGTTCGGGGTAGGCCGCCCCCATCACGCCGGCCACGGGCTCCACCAGGGCGGCGAGGAAGGGGGCCTCCAGGCCGAGCTGGATGCCGTCGCGGATGGCGCGCCGCAGCACGCGGCGCAGCACGTAGCCCCGGCCCTCGTTGCCCGGCCGGACGCCGTCGGCCATGAGGAAACACGCGGCCCGGGCGTGCTCGGCGATGCGGCGCACGCGCCGCGGCCCTTCCCCGGGGACCTGCGCCCCCGTCGGGTCGAAGCGGTACGGGACGCCCGCCAGGTCCGCGACCGCCTCGACGAGGGGCCGGAACAGGCGCGTGGAGAAGGGGGACTGCTGCCCCTCCAGCGCCGCGACGAGCCGCTCGAAGCCCGCCCCGCAGTCGATGTTGCGCTGCGGCAACGGCACCAACTCCCCGCCGTCCCGCCGGTCGTACTGCGTGAACACCGTGTTCCAGATCTCGACGAAGCGCCCGGTGTCGAAGTGGTTCGCGTCCTCGTCCCCCACGGCGGCGGCCTCGCCGTAGTCGAAGAAGATCTCCGAGCAGGGCCCGCAGGGGCCGTTGGGGCCCGCCTGGGGGGCGTCGGCGGGCCAGAAGTTCTCGCGGGCGTCGAAGCGCCCGACGCGCGCCCGCGGCACGCCCAGGGCGAGCCAGGCCTCCCGCGCCTCCTCGTCCTCCCGGTACACCGTGACCCACAGCCGCGCGGGGTCCAGCGCGAGCTCGCGCGTCAGGAACTCCCACGCCCAGGCGATGGCCTCGCGCTTGAAGTAGTCGCCGAAGGAGAAGTGCCCGAGCATCTCGAAGAAGGTGAGGTGGCGCGGGGTGCGGCCGACGTTCTCCAGGTCCCCCTGGCGGAAGCACTTCTGCACCGAGCAGGCCCGCCGCCAGCGGACCCCCTTGCCCAGGAACTGCTCCTTGAACTGGTTCATCCCCGCGCCGGTGAAGAGCAGGGTGGGGTCGTTCTCGGGCACCAACGAGGCGCTGGGCACCGGGTGGTGCCCGCGAGCCACGAAGAAGTCCATCCAGGCGCGGCGCAGCGCGTCCGGGGCGGGCGGCGACCGGTCGGGGGGCACGGGCGGGGTCTCCGGGGTCGAGCCCGGCACGGTAACACGCTCACGCCGGGACCCGCCGCCCAGCGCGCGCCCGGGGCCGGGGGACACAGGGGTACCGTGGGGCCATGGCCGAACGCTGGCGCACCTTCGTCGCCCTGCGCGTGGGACCCGCGCCCGCCGGGGGGCTGGCGGCGCTCGGCGCCGGACTGGCCGCGTCGTGCCCCGCGCTGCGGCTCGTGGCGCGCCGCGACCTGCACGTCACGTTGCACTTCCTGGGCGCGACCGATCCGGCGCACGTGCCGCGCATCGGCGCGGCCCTCTGCGAGGTGGCCGCGGCCCATCCGCCGCTCCCGCTCGCCTACGCCGGCCTGGGCGCCTTCCCCACGCCCCGGCGCCCGCGGGTGCTCTGGGCCGGCGTCGCCCCCCTCCCCGACGCCGCGCAGGGGGCCGACGCGCTCGCGCGCCTGGCCGCGGCCGTGGGTCGGGCGCTGGCCCCGCTGGGCCATCCGCCCGAGGCCCGGGCCTTCCACGGCCACGTCACCCTGGCCCGCCTGGACCGCCGGCCCACGCCCGCGCTGCTGGCCCGCCTCGAGGCGGCCCGGGCCGCCCCGGCCGAGCCCCTGGGCGCGGAAACCGTGTCGGACCTCGAACTTATTCTTTCCGAACCCGGAAGGCGCCCGTACCATTACAGAACCCTAACAAAGGCGCGGCTCGCAGCGGGCCCCGCCCACGGAGGGTCGGAGGGGCACGGGCCCTGACCGTCCGGGAGCCGCGCCGGCGATTCCGGCCTGGCCCCCGGGCGCGGCGGCCGAAACCGCCGCGGGGCCGGCAGCGACCCAGGAGACCGCAGGAAACCGACCGGCTTGGGGGCTGCGCCCCCGGCCGATCCCCAGGGGCCGGGACCCCCCCGGCCAAGGAGTGAACGAGCATGGTCATCGCCAACAGCAAGAGCAGCGAAGCCACCCGCCGCGGGGCCGCGGCCCGCAAGCCCGCCGAGGGCGCCGAGGCCCGCGAGACGCCCGAGGGGCGCGCCCGGCGCCAGTCCCTGGATCAGGCCGTCGCGCAGATCGAGAAGCAGTTCGGCAAGGGTTCGATCATGACCCTGGGCGACGGGCAGGCCGTGCCCGTCGCCGGCATCTCCACCGGCAGCCCCTCGCTCGACCTGGCCCTCGGGGGCTTTGGCGTGCCGCGCGGCCGCATCACCGAGGTCTACGGCCCCGAGTCCTCGGGCAAGACCACGTTGTGCTCGCACGTGATCGCCAACGCCCAGCGCGCCGGGGGCACCTGCGCCTTCATCGACGCCGAGCACGCCTTCGACGCCAAGTACGCTCGCTCGCTCGGGGTCAACCTGGACGAGTTGCTCATCTCCCAGCCCGACACGGGCGAGCAGGCCCTGGAGATCGCCGAGGCCCTGATCCGCTCCAACGCCGTGGACGTGGTGGTGGTGGACTCCGTGGCCGCGCTGGTGCCCAAGGCCGAGATCGAGGGCGAGATGGGCGACAGCCACGTCGGCCTGCAGGCCCGCCTGATGAGCCAGGCGCTGCGCAAGCTCGGCGGGGCCATCCGCACCTCCAACGCCGCCATGATCTTCACCAACCAGATCCGCATGAAGATCGGCGTGATGTTCGGGAGCCCGGAGACCACCAGCGGCGGCAACGCGCTCAAGTTCTACGCCTCGGTCCGCCTGGACATGCGCCGCATCGGCTCGCTCAAGGGCCCGGGCGACGTGGTGCTGGGCAACCGCGTGCGCGTGAAGGTGGTCAAGAACAAGATCGCCCCGCCCTTCCGCACGGCGGAGTTCGACATCCTCTTCGGCGGCGGCATCGACCGCGTGGGCGACCTGCTCGACCTCGCCGTGAACGCCGGGGCCGTCGACAAGAGCGGGGCCTGGCTCTCCTTCAAGGACACCCGCCTGGGCCAGGGCAAGGAGAAGGCCGTGGAGTTCCTGCGCCAGACGCCCGACGTGCTCGCCGGCCTGGAGGCCGAGACGGCCAAGGCCCTTGGCCTCGAGCGCCTGCCCGGCGCCGCGGCGGGGCCCTCCCCCGCGCCGGCCGGCTAGCCCCGCCCCGTTGGTCCGGACGCCAAGCGCCCGCGAGAGCCTCCACCCGGACCAACGCCTGCAAAGGGGTGCAGGTCACCCCCCCTCGGGGCGGGCCCGGGCGGTCTGCGCCCGCTGCCCGGGCGCGATGCGTGCGGCAGGGCGAACCGGCCCGCCGACGACCTCGGGGGGTCGGCGATCCGGATGCGCCCCGCGCGGCGTTGCGCCAGAGGGACGTTGACCGGCATCCCCCCCCACGAGTAGGGTCCCGCCCGTGGGCGCTCGGCAAGCCGTCGCAGTGACCCTTCTCTCCCTCTTGGTCGCGTGCGGGGCGGAGCCGAGAGGAGCAGGACCGCGGGCGGAGACAGCCGATCGCCCCGTTCCCGACGTCGGCGGCCGGCGCGCCGAGGTCGATGCCCTGCCCGGAGCCCTGCCCGCGGGCGCCCGGATCGTCGCGAGGCCCGCGCCGGCCGAGGCGGCCCACCGCAAGGATCCCACGCGCGCGATCGTGGGCCCGGTCTGGGACTTGATCGTCGACGGTCCGGCGGGCTCCCAACCGGCCTATCCCCTCCCCGTGCGCCTGCCCTACGATCCGCGGGCGGTCCGCGAGGGAGAGGTCGTCTCCGCCGCGCGCTGGGCCGGGGACCGCTGGGAGTCGCTGCCCGACACGGAGGACGACCCGCTCCTCGGGGTCGTTTCCGCGAGCGCGGACCACTTCTCGGTCTTCGCGCCGACGGCGGGTCCGCCGGTGCGCGAACTCGGCCGCTGGTACGGGGACAGCAAGAGGGTCGAGCACTTCGGGGGGCTCGACGTGCTGCTCTGGGGTCAGACGCCCTGGACGCGCACGGAGAGCTTCCGCTGGCAGGTCCGGGAGGAGTACCACGAACGCCTCCGCTGGCGGCGCCTCGTGTTCGAGAGCGCCGCCTGGGAACTCCGGGAGACGAAGTTCCAGTGGATCGGCGGCCGCCGGGGTGGCCCGCTCGCGACCGCCCCCTGGCCCGGGCAGGAAGCCCTGCAGCTGGGACAGACCTACTCCGAGGTCGACCTGAACGCCCCGCTCACCGCGGACGAGCGCCGCCGCCTGGAGGCCGCCCGGTCGAAGGTCACCGAACTCGAAGGACGAGCCCGCGACCTCATCCGCCGCTACAACGAGGCGCCCCACGACTCGCCCGAGCGGGGCCGCATCGCCCTCGAGTTCCAACAGGTCGTGCAGCCCCAACTGCGCAAGGCGCAGTTCGAAGCCGACGAGATCGAGTTCACGGCCCGACCGCGCTGGGTCGTCGGAGAGGTGTCGCACCGCCGCGACGCCGAGACGGGCGAGATGACGGTCGCCATCGGGGCCCAGCTCGCCGACCTGGAGCCGCGGAGGTACGTGCGCACGTGGCTCGGCTACCCGAGCCTTGCGTACGACGGAAGGATCCCGGACGCACCGCAGGCGGAGATGCGCAGCGAGCGCGTCTTCGACCTGGGCAGCCCGACGCTCGAGGGGCCGCACGGCGCGGTGCTGCGCTCCGAGGAGCGCGCCCCGGGGATCGTGACGACACACGAGTACGGGGGGCTGGCGCCGGAGACGGCCCGGGAGCCGCGCCTCACGGTGCGCGGACACGTCTTCCACCGGCTGCACCAGCCCCGGGAGGCGCTCCGCCCGCGGGCGTCCCCCGGTCCTCGGACCGGGAACTTCGTGGGGGCGGGGGGCTCGTCCTGGAGCGACCTCGCGCCCCGCCTGTTCGCGGTCCCGCGCGTACGGATCGACCTGTTCCGCAAGGCGGCCGGCCAGGCGGAGTTCCCCCTGGTGCCGATGTCGACGGGCCGTACCGCCGACGACGGTTCGTTCGCCGTGGTCGCGAGCGTCGAGCGCGACGACGTGCTGCGGATCCGGGCCACCTACGACCTGGCGGACGCCGAACTGGAGGAGACGTGCACGATCGACGTCCCCATGGTCGTGTTGGCCGAGGACGGCATCCTCGCGGACACGCGCAACGTCCAGGCCGAGTGGATCTCCGCGCGAAGGTGTGAGGTGTCGTACCGGCACAAGGGCGGGCGGGTGACGCACGACCTCGGAGACGACGCCCGCCCGTGCGTCCTTCGAAGGGACGACGCGGGGCGGCTCTCGCTCGAGTTCAACGGGATGAACGCGCTGTTCCTCGGCTCGTTCTGCTACCGCGCGAGGCACGTGAACCAGATCCGCAACCCCTACGAGGTGACGGTGGACGCACGCGTGGCCGAGATTCGCGCCGGCATGCCGGAGGCCTTCGCCGAGGAGGTGAACGCGCGGCTCGCGGCAGACGTGGACTCCGACGGCAACACGGTCGTGGGCTTCCAGGGCTGGGAGGTCTGCTTCGCCGCTTCCACGCTGATGCTGCTCGATGCCCTCTGGCTGGCGGCGCTCGCGCCCGACGGCCCCGAGCAGAACGAGCAGATCCAGCAGCTCGGCCAGGGCATCTACGACCACGTCGCGGGGGAGGTCCGGGCCGGGCGGCGGACCTGGGACTTTCCGTTCCCCGCCGCCGACGAGTTTCCCTCGGCGGCGGTGCGCGACGCCGTGCGCGCCGAGCAGGCGGCCGCGGGGGCCGGACGGACGCCCCGCGCGACGCGACAGCGCTGGGCGGCCGCCCTGGGACCCCACCGGTACTGGCCCTACGCGCCCGCCGACGCCCAGGACGACAACAAGAACTGGCTGTTGTCGCGCGGGGGCTATCGCCCGTGGCAGTGGACCGACAACACCGCGGGCTACGTGGACGGGCGCTTCGGCGCCTCCCGGGTCGCCCACCTCGAGTACTCCGCGACCGTGAACGCGGACGTCTTCGAGCCGGCGACGCACCCCGAGTTGTTGGAGCGCCTGGGAGGCGGCGCGGTGGCCATGACCAGCGTGCGGCACCGCGCGGCGGGCAGCACGCCCACGCGCGCCGTCGAGGGCGGGCACGTCATGCTGGTGCTCGGCGTCGTACTCTCGACGAACGGGCACGTCGTACGCGTACTGGTGAACGACCCGTACGGAGACCTCTCGCAGCACCCCGAGGTGGACGGATACTACGGAGCAAGCGGCGTGTATGACCGGGCCGACCCCGCACGGGACTTCGACCCGGAAGGCCACAAGGGCGCCTACGCGCCCTACGGCAACTGGCCCCATCCGACGCCCACGCTGGGGGGCAAGGCCGACGGCAAGTGGGTCGTGTTCTACTGGCGCCCGGACATGGCCTCCCGCGACGACATCCGCGAACGCCTCCTCAAGCCGCGGTGAGGGCGCGGCGGGATCCGGGGCTCGACATGCGTAGCGCGGGGCGGCGACACAGGCCCCGGCACCTTCCCCCACGCCGAACCGGACGCCCGCACCCGGGGAGCGCCGGCAAGGGACCCGGGCCCCCCGACCCCCGCGACCGCCGGGCGCGTCGGCGCACCCACGCCGGCCCTTGGGACGGGCCTACGGGGCGATGAACGCCTCCAGTTCGCGGGCGCGGGCGTCCAGGTCGGCGCGCGGGCGCCCGGCGAGCCCGTCCAGGCTGAAGTCGGAGACCGTGAAACTGGCCACGACCGTGCCGTAGATCATCGCCCGGCACAGGTGCGCGGTGTCGCCCTCGCCCGCGCCGGCGAGGTACCCGAGGATCCCGCCCGCAAAGGAGTCCCCGGCGCCGGTCGGGTCCACGACGCGCTCGAGCGGATAGGAGGGCAGGGCGAAGAGGCGCTCGCGCGAGAACAGGAAGGAGCCGTGCTCGCCCTTCTTCACGATCAGGAAGCGCGGGCCCAGCTCGAGCAGGGCCTTGCCCGCGGCGATCAGGTTGGGCTGACGGGCCAGGGCCCGGGCCTCGGCGTCGTTGATGATCACGCCGTCCACCCGCCGCATCACCTCCAGCAGCGGCTCGCGGGCGACGTCGATCCACAGGTTCATCGTGTCCATCACCACCAGGCGCGGCGCCGTGAGTTGGTCGAGGACCGCCGCCTGGATGCGCGGATCGGTGTTCGCCAGGAACACGTAGGGCGCGCGCCGAAACGCCTCGGGCAGGCGCGGCGAGAAGGTGGCCAGGACGTTGAGGTCCGTGGCCAGGGTCTCGGCCTGCTCCATGGCCCCCGCGTAGCGGCCGGACCAGTGGAAGGTGCGCCCGCCGGCGTCCACCTCCAGCCCCGAGAGGTCCACGCCGTGCGCCTCGAGCACGCGGCGGAACGCCGGCGGGAAGTCCGCGCCGACCACCCCCACCAGGCCGACGCGCGCGAAGTACGAGGCGGCGACGCTGAAGTAGGTGGCGCTGCCGCCCAGGATCCCCTCGCGCCGCCCGGCCGGCGTGGCCACGTCGTCAAAGGCCAGGGTGCCGACCACGCACAGGTCGCAGACCGCATCGTCGCTCACGTCGCCTCCCTCCCGGGGGCCCGACCGTCCGCGGGGCCGTCCCGCGGGGCCCGGTCGCGGGCCACCTCCGCCTGGATCCGCGCCGGGCCGGGGTGCACCGGCGCCAGCGCCCACAACACGCCCCCCGGCAGGTTCACGGCCAGCGTGGCCAGGCGGAACACCACCGAGAGGGCCACCGCCTCGCTCGCCGGTACGCCCACCTGCCCGAAGAACCAGGCGAAGGCGAGTTCCCCGACGCCCCAGCCCCCTGGCAGCAGCGGCACGGCGCTCAAGAGGTTGGCCAGGGGCACCAGCGCCAGGCACGTGCCCAGGTCCACGCCCAGGCCGAGCGCCCCGGCGATGAGCCACGCGGCGGCGGCGTTGGCGCCGTGGTTGAAGAGGCTGATGGCCATCGCCGCCGCCAGCGCCAGCGGCCGGGTGCGGTACAGGCGCGCCGCCGCCCGCGCCTCCTCGATCACGCCTTGGAAGGGCAGGCGGCGCACGAGCGCGCTCAAGCCCAGGGCCCGGCGCACGCCGCGGTGAAGGACCACGGCGGCCCCGACCCCGACGGCCGCCGTGACGCCCAGCACCAGGACCCGGGCCACCTCCGTCCCGGTGCCGCGCCGGGCCAGCCACAACACCCCGCCGGCAAAGAGCACGAGGCCGAAGAGGCCCACGAAGCGGTCCACGAGGACGGACAGGACCGCCCGCGTTCCCGCGCCGGTCTCCCGCGCGGCGTACCAGGCCTTCACCACGTCTCCGCCCGTCGAGCCCGGCACGGCCATGTTGAAGAAGCCGCCGACGAACGTGAGCCGCAACGCCCGGCCAGGCGCAAGGCGCAGGTCCACGGCCGAAAGGAGCAGGTGCCAGCGCCAGCCGGTGAGCGCCACCAGGCCCGTGCCGGAGGATTGGAAGCGCAAGATCGCGGAGTTCGAAGGAATTTAAAAAGGAGTCTTCTATGAACGAGATTATTTTTCTGGTGAAAGAGGCGGATGAAGGCGGCTATAC
>JAPKHB010000134.1 GCA_026647295.1 Planctomycetota bacterium
GAGGATCGTGCCCCACCTCGCGGGCGGGTGCGTAGGACTGGGTGTCGCGCTACGGTCAGGCTGCCCTGGCGTCCTTCACGAGGCCGCCGTCGCCGCCGGGAGCGAGAAGGCCGCCTACAACCTCGGCAACCTGCACGCGCGCGGCGAGGGCGGGTCCCCGGACGCCGCGAGGGCGTTTCACTACTACTCCGTCGCCGCCCAAAGGGGCTTCGCGCCGGGCCTGGCGAAGGTCGGGGAGTGCTACGAGTTCGGGCGCGGCACGCCGCAGGACTTCGCCGAGGCCCGCCGGTGGTACGCCAAGGGGGCCGAGCAGGCGTACGGTCCGGCGCTGTACCGGCTCGCCACGATGACGGCTTTCGGAAGGGGTGGCCCCAAGGACCCGGGCCGAGCCGCGGCGCTCTACGAACGAGCCGGCGCGCTCGGCGTCGCCGACGCGTTCAACAGCCTTGGCCTGCTGTACGAGCGGGGCGAGGGCGTTCCCCGGAACTACGAGCGCGCGCGCGCCCTGTACGAGCAGGGGGCGGAGGGCGGAAGCGCGCTCGCCAACCTGGGACTGGGGAACCTGTACCTGAACGGCGTGGGCGTGGAGAAGGACTTCGGCGTCGCCGCGCGCTACTTCCTGCGCGCCGTCGAACTCGGAAGTCCGGACGCGATGAACAACCTGGGCTGGGCCTACCAGCATGGCGGGCCCGGACTCGAGGCTGATCCACGCAAGGCGTTCGCCTGGTACGGGAAGGCGGCGCGGGGCGGAAGCGCGGAGGGCCGCTTCAACCTGGGATCGATGTACCAGGCCGGCACGGGCGTCGCGACGGACCTCGTCGAGGCCTACGCCTGGTACAGCGTCGCCGCGGCCGAAGGCATCGAGGAGGCCGCCCGCGCGCGCGACGCCCTGGAGTCCTCGCTGACGCGCGAACAGATCCGCCGGGGGCAGGAGCGAGCCGAGGCCATCGGCCGCGGCGAGTGACACGCGACTCCGTCAGGCCGGCCCCGGCGTGGGGCCTGGACCGCTCCGCGATACGCCAGGGGGCGCTGACCCGGTTTCGTGGCCACGCCTGCATGCATCGGGCGGGCTCTAGGGCCCGCGGATGCGGGCGATCGCCGAGGCGAGGGCGGTGCGCGTGTTGTGGCAGGTGACGCCAGAGGCCTCGAGGTCGCGCAGGACGGGCAGTGCGGCGGCGGCCGCCGGTCCCACGGCCCCCAGCGCATTCAGGGCGAACATCCGGTGGAGGTGGCTCCCGCGGCGGACGACCTCGATCAGGTCCGGGACGGCCGCAAGGCCCGCGGGGCCGATGGGTTCGAGGGCGAGCAGCGCCGAGCGCTTCAGGAGTTCGTGTGCGTCCGGATCCTTGAACGTCGCAACGAGGGCGGGGACGGCGGACCCGGCCCCCGGTCCGAAGCGACCGAGCGCGTGCGCCGCCGCCGCGCGCACCGCGGTGTGGGTGTCGGTGAGCAGCGCCCGCAGGCGCGGGACGACGCGCGGGGCGTCACCCGCGATGCGGCCCAGCGCGACCGCCGCGAACTCGCGCTCGCCCGCGTCCGGGGAGCGGGACCGCTCGAGCAGCCCCCCCACCGCCCGCCGGCCGTCGCGCGCGATGCGTTCCAGGGCCTCCTCGTCCGGACCGGCATGCAACGAGGCGCCGGTTGCAAGGCCCGCCTCGTCGCGCTCACCGTCCGCGCGCGTGAACGAGACGAGGACCTCCACCCCGAAGGGGCGCCAGCCTTCGGGCACGCGCACGAGGTGCCCGTCCAGGACGATCGGCCCCCGCGCCGAGCGCACGCGCACGCGGGCCTTTGCCGGGACCGACACGACGCGCCAGGTGACCTCGTCCATCAGCCGGGCGTTGAACGTGCGCACGGTCACGGCGCCGGCCACGTCCACGCCACCCAGGGTGACGCGGCCCCGCAGTTCTCGCGTGCCGCGGTGGAAACGCACCGCGTGGAGCAGGGAGGTGCGCTCGCCGACGCGAACCTCCATGCCCGCAAGGCGCTCCCACGGGGAGGCGAGCCCTTCGCGGGCCGCCCACGCCACCACCGCGAGCAGCAGCGCCAGCCAGGCGGCCGCGCCGCGGCACCGGAACCCCGAAGCCCCCGCGGCGGCGTGGCAAAACGGGACGGGGGGACCGGGGGACATGCCTACCTCCAACCATCGGCCCGGCGGACGCAGGCGCTGAACGCAGGACCGGGCCCAACCGCGGCCCGGTCGAGGCCGCACAGCCGGGCCATTGGGACGCCCCCGCCCAGCGCCGGATTGCTGACCGCAGCGAGCCGCACTCCGGTACTTGCACGCAGCTGAGCGGAACAGCGCCATCCGTGGCCCGACGAGCCCCCAGGTGCCGGCGCGCGGCCGTCAACCTCCCACCCGCGGCGCGGCCAAGAGCCGCACCTGCTAGGATGGGGGCGATCCCATGAGGAGCCGCCAGCAGTCCTGATGAAAAGCGTAGGAGGAGTGCTGCACGTCCGGGCCTGCGGTGGGTCGGTCTGGCTGTACGAGCCGACCCTATCCCCACGACAACCCACGGCGCCAGCCGCCTTCGCACGGATGGTGACCTGATGCACGTCGGGACGTGGGGCCTCGCGGTTCTCGTCACCGTGGTCGTCTCGTGGCTGCTCTACCGCTACCTGACACCGGCAGGATGGAAGGAGTGGTCCCGCGCCGGCGTCGTCCAGGCCTTCATCATTGCCTTCTATGCGGAGATGTACGGGTTCCCGCTCACGATCTACTTCCTGGCGCGCGTCTTGGGGCTCGACCTCGGCTGGAGCGAAGGCGGCAACTTGTGGACACAACTCTTCGGCACTCCGGCCGCGCATGTCGTAGCGATGGTCATCGGCTATGCCATTGTGTTCTCGGGTGCCACACTCGTCGCGAGCGGCTGGCGGCTCGTGCACCGGGCTCGCCGTGAGGGTCGACTCGTCACGCACGGCATCTACGAGCGCGTCCGCCACCCGCAGTACACTGGCCTCTATCTCATCGTGTTCGGCGAGGGGATCGTTCACTGGCCAACCCTGGTCTCGGTGGCTGCCTTCCCCATCATCGTCGTCGCCTACGCACGGCTCGCCCGCCGCGAAGAACGCCAGATGGTGGAGCGGTTCGGAGACGCCTACCGCGAGTACCGCCAGCGGGTCCCGATGTTCATTCCGCGGCTCGGCGCTCTCGCACCAAGGGAGATCTGAACGTGGAACCTACGCCGTTCACCATCGTCAGCGGGGTCGCGCTGCTGCTTGTCTTTGCCTTCGTTGCTTGGCGGCTGCGGCTCGCACGCCGACACGAGGCGGATGGCCTCGATGCCCGTAAGAATCGTTCGTGAATCCCCCGCGGCGAGAGAGTCTCGTATACTTGGCTCCTGATCGTCCACGACGCGCCTTCACCGGGGCCCCCCGCTCCAGGTCGTCCAGGTACGGATTGGATGGACCTTCAGGCACCCTTGCCGAAAGCACTCCCTTCAACGACCCCCGTGACCCTCGTGGCCCTCACCACGCTTCTGCGGAGGCACCTCCCTCTCGACCCCCTCGGGGTTCGACGGTGAGGGGGGGCTGCCGTGGCCCCCGTCGGGGGATGACGGCGGCGCCTGGGTGGCGTGCGGACCGCCGTTCTCCGTAGGCCGCGTGGCGGCCTCCAGATCGATCCCATCGCGCTCGAGTTCCTCGGCGGTGGCCGCCTCCGCGACCGTTCCCTCCGGTTGCTCGTACCAGCCCGGGTCTTCGTAGTTCTCGATCGACTCGCGGACCTTGATGACCGTAAACATGCCCCCCATCGGGATGTAGCCAAACGGGCCGTCCCCACCCAGCATGGCGATGGTGTTCTTCGGGGAGCCGCCCATGTCCGCCGTGCCCTCTTCGGCGGTGGGATCGTTCCTGGGCAGCCGATCCGCGACCAGGTCCATCACCGCCTGGTCGAAGTCGCTCGGGTCAAGGCCCGTGAGGTTTGGCAGGTTATGGCCCATCTGGTTCATCGTGTGGTGCGTCATGTGGCAGTGCAGCGCCCAGTCGCCGGGATTCGAGGCGACGAACTCGACTGTCCGGGTGCTGCCCACCGGCACCAGTACGGTCGTCTCGGGCCACTGCCCGGCCTCGGGGATCGGTCCGCCATCGGTCTCGATGACACGGAACGACCCCCCGTGCATGTGGATCGGGTGATGGTCGGTTGCGCTGAGATTTCCGATCCGGATCCGGACGCGGTCGCCGATCTTGGCAACCAGGGGGGCCGTCGCCGGGAAGACCTTCGCGTTGAAGGTCAGCACATTGAAGTCGATCATCTCAAAGGGGTCAGGGCGCTCGCTCCCGGGATCCATCTTCCACTCGCTTAGAAGGATCACGAAGTCGCGATCCGGCGGTGGCCCACCGGGTTCCCGGGGGTGGATCACGAACATCCCCATGAGGCCCATCGCCATCTGCACCTGCTCGTTGTGGTGCGAGTGGTACATGAACGTTCCGTGCTGCCGGAGGTCGAATTCGTATCGGAAGGTCTCACCGGGCTCGATCGCGCGCTGCGTCATGCCGCTCACGCCGTCCATGCCGTTCGTGATGTGTAAGCCGTGCCAGTGGATGCTCGTGGGCTCAGGGAGGTGGTTCGTGACATAGATCCGCACGCGGTCGCCCTCCACCGCCTCGATCGTCGGGCCGTGGACCTGCCCGTTGAAGCCCCAAAGGCGCCCCGTGAGTCCGGGAGCGAACTCGTGCCGCACGGCAGCGGCGATCAGGTGGTAGACCTTTACGCCGTCAACCACTCGGAACGGGAGCGTCGTGCCATTGGGCGTGATGACGGGGCGGTAGCCGTTCGGCTGGGGGTTGGATGCCTCGTGGCCCGGAGCGTCGTCCGGCGGGTGCTCCGGCGGATCGTCCGCCGCGGCGGCGGCCAGGCACATCACCGCAACTCCGATCCCTGCTAGGAGGAATCCGCGACCGGGCATGGGCATGGGCATGGGCATGATCAGTGTCCTTTCGGGAGTTCAGGATGTTCTGCTGCATCGGGAAGCGGGAGCGCTTCGAGTCGGTAGGGGTTCAGGCTTCCCGCGAGCAGTTCCTGGAGGTCCAGACTGACGATCCAAGCGTCCCTCGTCGTCTCGATGTACTCCCGTCGGGCGTCTATCGCCTGCTGCTTCGCGCTGAGTACGTCGAAGGCCCCGACCTGCATGGCGTTGTAGAACTGAAGCACCTCCTTTACGAGGCGTTCGCGCAGTGGCAGGTAGGTGTCCCGAAGGTAGTGCGCACGCTCCCGCAGGCTCGTCAGGCGAGCCTGAAGTCGCCGGGCCGCGGACTCGACTTCCACCGACAGCTGGGCATGCCTGGCCATCCGCTGCCGAAGCGTCGCGCCGGCGGCGAGGGATCGCGCCTGCCCCTGGTCGAAGATCGGGATGGGCGTGGAGACCTCGGGCCCGAATCCCCAGCCTCCGGCACTCTCGCGCTTCCCCGCGCCTCCCCCGTCGGGGACCGGCCAGGCCTCCCGCCGGACAAGGCCGGCCCTGAACATCGCCGACCTTATCCGAGCGCTGCTCTCGCTCAGATCCAGGCTCGATGCCAGGGCGCGGGCCCCGGCGTCGCCCATGTCCTCGGGCAGAGGCGGCGGATCCAGGCGGCCTGCAACCGTAAGGGCCGGGGCTCGGCCCGAGAGCCCGAGGAGCACGATCAAGGGCTCGCGGGCGTCCTGTGCGAGCGCCTCCGCCGCTTCCAGGTAGAGTTGGGCTCGGGCGGCATTCACCTCCTCGATCGTCAGCTGTGTGTCGAGGGCATTTCCCGCCGCGTGGAGCTTGCGCATGAGATCGCGCGAGACGGTAGCGGCTGTGGATGCCTCCCGTCGCATGGCGACCATCGCTTCGCCCGCCCAGACCGTCGCGAAGGCGCGGCGCACGTCGAACACGAGGCGCACGAGATCCCGGGCGACGGCCGCCTCCTCCGCGCACAGGTCCGCCGCTGCCACCCGCCGGCGTAGCGGGACGAGGAACAGGTCCAGGAACGACTGCGCCAGCCCCAGTTCGATCTCCGGACCGTCGGCGAAGAACTTCGCGTTGGCCGAGAACACCGGGTTCTTCAGCAGGCCGGCCTGGAGCAGTTCGGCGCGTGCGATCCCCAGCCGCTCGTAGAGCTCTCGAACGGAGCGGTTGTTGAGCAGGGCCACCTTGACGGCGGCCGCCTCGACCAAGGGCTCGGCGAGCAATCGGGCGACGGCTGGGTCGGCGCTGGGCGCCTCGGGCGCCGGGACCGGCGTGGGCTCGCCCACTCCCGCTCGGCGGGCGACGTCGGAGCGTACCCGCTCGACGCTCAGCCCGACGCCGCCGTCCGTCCGAGAGCGGACACACCCTCCGGCAGCCAGCAGGCCGAGCATGAGCAGCGTTTGAGTCCTTCGCACGGTCCCTCCCTCTGCGTCCTGTCATCCCGGTTCGCAAGGCCGGGTCCTCTCCGGACAAGAGGACCCGGCCTAGAGGCGTCAGGCGGCCCGCTCATCGCGGAGTCGAGTCGGGCGGCGCCGGCTGCGCGCCCTCCGCCTCTTGGCGCGCCACGATCTTCTTCGCCGCCGCGAGCGCCTTGGCGGGATCCGCCCTGACGGTAGCCAAGGATCGGGGGCTCGAGAGATGCACGAGTTCCTTTCCGATCACGCAGAAGTCGTTCGCGGTGACCGGTTGGTCGTTCGTGGGATCGGTGCGGTTCCGGATCTCCGTGATCTTCGGATCGAGGGCCTTCGCCAGGGTGATCTGGTGCTCCCGGCGGGCTCGGTCGGCGCACGTGGCACAGACTCCGATCTCGTAGCCCTGGAGGACGACGCTCGTAGCGTCGGATCCGAGCGGCTTGTCGGTGACCGGGCACACGGTGTTCCCGGCCCTCCGGGTCAGCGGGTAGGCCGTCTTGTAGGCCCGCCCCGGGTCGGCCAGGATCTTCTTGATGCACGGGGGGCAACAGACGTAGATCCGGCCGTTGGCCGTGTCGGCGAACATTACCCGCGAGGCGGGCTTCGCCATGATCGGGCACGTCCTGTTGCTGTAGGTCGGAACGGTCACCTGCAGAGCCGGCGCCGCCGGCGCCTGGGGCGGTGCGTCGGAACGGTCAGCGAGCGCCGAGGGAAGTGCGGCGATGAGGATCGCAGCCAGGGGCGTGAACAAGCGAGCCGAGTGCATGATGTCTCCAGAACCGAGCCTGCTGGGCCGTGGGCCCGCAGGGCACGTCTCATATCGGTGAGGGGTTGATTCGAGCGTGGTCTCGGCGCTGGGCGCACGGGCGCCCTACGCCGGCAGACGACCTGCGTGATGAGGTCGCCTGGGATCAAGGGGTGGGCGCGGAGGCCCACAGGTGCGACAGGGGCACCCTTCGCACGGAACGGCCCGTGCATGCCGGGGGCCTCAATCTAGCAGTTCATCACCGGCAGCAGCGCAGGCGCGGCCGAAGAGAGGGTCCGGATCTGTGCTGGCGGCCCCGTGGACTCATTCGAGGCGCAGGATCCCCCGCCGACGACAAACTGTGGGTTGGGACCGCCAGGAGGCCCGGGACGCAAGCACATGCTCTCGCGCGGCCGCGGCAGCGCGGGCCGGGCCGTCTCCACCAACAGGGGAATCGCCGGGCACTCGCAACATACGCCTCGAGGCTGCGGCCGGTGGTCGCAGTTGTCGAGCGGCTCGCGCCGCGCGTGGTGGGCGTGGTTGCAGCGGTGGTGAGCGCGATGGGGAGGAGATCTCTGTCCGCCCGCGGCCGCGGGCCTCGGCGCTACGTCGCCATGGTCGTGGGCGCACAGGCAGATCCCTGCCAGCTGGGAAGACAGAAGCGCCGCGACACAGAGGGTGGCCAGGGACCGATGCACGCGTCGCGAATCATACACGGGGGTAGGGGGGCCGCGAACCTGGCAGGCCGTCCTCAAGTTAGATGTCTGTTAGTGCCGGGCGCGCGGAGCAGGAACGGTGGTGCCTGGCTGGTCCGAACATTGGCACCTCCTCGGGGCGGACTCCCGTCGCGCCGCTGACGGCGTTCGCCGATCGCATTGGTACCAAGGCCCCGCGATCGCGCAGCCCGCCGGCTGCTCAGCCGCCGACGCGAGATCAACGCGCGGCAGCGGAGTGTCTGCCTCCGCGGCAGCGCAGATCGCCGAGTAGCGGCTGCCTGCTTCGAACGCCGCCAGAGCCAGTGCGCCCTGGTCACGACGCTCGCCTGAGGGTGGGCTCGATGCCGCGCCCCGCCGCCCGCAGGAGGTACGGGACGCGCCCCCAACTCGAGTGCCCATCAGCGTCACCTGTGGGGAAAGATCCGCAACGGAGCCGCCGGGCGGCCTCCGCCTGGGTGGCCAGCGCGCAGCGGCCGGCGACCGGGTGCTTGTCAGGGGCCGTTCGGGACCGTACGGTGAAGGCCGCTGATGAGGTCTCTGCTTCCTGGGCTGCTCGTTCTGGCTGCGGCGATGAACGTCGCCCACGGCGACCTGCTGCGCCCCTGCACGTGTGCCCGCACGAGCAAGGTCGCTGCCCTTTCGGGGCTCGCGACCGCCCCGACCCAGCGCGCGTGCTGCCGCCGCGCGGCGGAAGCGCGACTCCGATCGGCCCGGGCCCTCGACGGGCGGCAGACGGGCTCGGGCCGCGAGCGGCCGTTTCACATCTGTGCGGCCCCGCGGCCGCCGCGCGAGGTGCCCAGGGCGCCGACGCACCTGGACGAACCGGAGTGCCGCGTGGCCGGGGCCGGGCCCCAGCAGGCCGTGATCGCGCTCCCGCGCGCCGAGGTGGATGTCCGCATCGATGCCCGCGGCCCACCACCTCCCGCGCGCCCGTGGCGCGACACGCCCGAGGGGCTTGGCGTCCACCTGATCTAGGGCTCGCGCGCCTGCGCGCGCCCCTCCTGGCCCGGCAGCAGGAGGTGGGCGCGCCTCTCATGCGTCGCGGCGGGCCTGGCGCCACGCACGCGACGCGCCGGCCCTGCCCCCTGCCGGCAATTCGCGATCCGACCCCCGGAACCGGAGATCCCCAGATGTCGCGCACACTCCCCCTCTTCGTCACCGGCCTCGCGCTGGGCGCCCTGGCCGTGTTCCTGTTGCGCGCCGTGGCGCTCGAGGACGAGTCTGCCTCCACGGCCGGGCCGCCGGGTGCAGAGGCTCCGCCCCCCGATCCGCACGCCGGGCATCCCGCGGCCCCCGGCCCGGACCCGCATGCGGGCCACCCCGCAGCGCCAGGCCCGGCGGCCGCTGTGGACCCCGCCGCCGGACGGCCGCCCGAGAACCGCATCTGCCCGGTGATGGGCAACGCCGTCGATCCGAAGGTGTTCGTGGACTTCGAGGGCCGCCGCATCGGCTTCTGCTGCCCCGGCTGTGACGAGGAGTTCCTCAAGGACCCGGCGAAGTACCTCAAGAAGGTGGACGCCGAACTCGCCGCGCGCGGGAGGG
>JAPKHB010000135.1 GCA_026647295.1 Planctomycetota bacterium
GCCCGGCGCGCCCGGAGCCTCGGGGCCCGCCCCGGCTCCCGGCGCGGGGGCCGGGATCGGGGCGCCCACCACGCCGCGTCCACCGGGCCCCGGTCCGGGCCTGCCCGCCCAGCCCGGGCCGCACCCGGGCCCAAGCCCGCGGGCCGATCCTCCGCCGGTCCCGCTGGAGACCCCCGGGCCTCGGACGGCCGACGCCCCGGCGACCCCGCCGCCGGGCCCCCCCGGGGAGGAGCAGCCGCTGATCGCGCGCATCGAGTTCGAGGGCAACCTGCTCTACGCGACCGAGACGATCAAGTTGCGCATGCGCAACAAGGAGGGCCGTCGCCTCGACCGGGCCCTCCTCGACCAGGACATGGAGGAGTTGCACCTCTACTTCAAGGAGGTGGAGGTGTTCACCGAGCCCGCCCCCGGGGGCGGCGTGGTGCTGCGCTTTCGCGTGGCCGAGAACCCGCTCGTGGTGCGCATCATCATCCGCGGGGCCGTCGAACTCAAGGAGCCCGAGATCCGCGCGCTCATGCGCACCCGCGAGGGCTACCCGCTGTCGCGCTACCACCTGGCCAGCGACCGGGAGGACATCGTCGCCGCCTACCGGCTGCGCGGGTTCCACTTCGCCAACGTGCCCGAGCCGCAGATCACCACGCTGCCCAGTGGCGGCCGGCGCATCGACCTGTCGATCGTGGAGGGCCCGAAGGTGGAGGTGCGGCGCATCGTCTTCCGGGGCACCCTCACCGTGCCCGAGAAGGATCTGCGCGAGGCGATGCTCACCAAGGAGCCCAACTGGTTCGAGCGCATCACCGGCGCGCCGCCGTTCCAGGAGTCGACCCTGCGCGAGGACCTGGTGGCGATCAAGCAGGTCCTCGTCGCCCGGGGCTTCGTGGACGCGGAGGTGGCGCTGGACGACCTGCGCTTCAGCGACGACCGGGAGTCGGTCGAGATCTCCATCCGCATCGAGCAGCACCAGCCGTACAAGGTGGGGGAGGTCGCGGTCGAGATCGAGCGGGTGGAGCCCGGCACCGTGGGCCATCCCCCCCCCGAGGACCTCGCCTTCTTCACCCCGGACCGGCTGCGCGGGATGCTGGGGCTCGCGCCGGGCGACCGCTACGACGGGACGCGCCTGACCGAGGGCCTGGACGCCGTCCAGAAGGCCTACTTCGAACGCTCCTACCTCGACGCCCAGGTGCTGACGCCCGTGCTCAAGGGGCGGGAGGGCGAACTCGTGGTCGACGTGCTCGTCCCCATACGCGAGGGGCCCCGCTTCCGCCTCGCACGGCTCGACTTCGTGGGCAACGAGTTCACCCGGGACAAGGTGCTCCGGCGCGAGGTGCGCACCGCGCCCGGCGGCCCGGTGGACCGCAATGAACTGGAGCGCGGGCTCACGCGCCTGCGCCGCCTCCAGTACTTCGACCGCGTCACCCTCGCGCTCGACGACGCCGTCGGCGCCGACGGCAAGCCGCTGGAGGGCTGGAAGACCGCGCAGTACGAGGTGGTCGAGGCCCGCACGGGGCGCTTCACCTTCGGCATCAACCTGGCGACCGACGGAGGCCTGGGCGGGTCGATCTCGTACAACAAGCGCAACTTCGACGTCACCCGCTGGCCCACCTCGTTCGCCGACCTCACCTCCGGGCGGGCCTTCACCGGCGGGGGGCAGGAACTCAACATCCTCTTCGCCCCGAGCACGATCGTGTCCCAGTTCGCGATCTCGTTCCGCGAGCCCCACCTCTTCGACTCGGAGTTCGCCCTGGACGCCACCGTGTACCGGCGCCTGGCGTTCCGCGAGGACTACCGGCAGGATAGCCTGGGCTACGGCGTGGGCGTGGGCCGCAGCCTGTACCGGGCCCGGGACGACTCCACGGTGCTGCGCGGCCGCGTGGGCTGGCGGCACGAGTGGATGGATCTCTCCGACGTGGAGAGCAGCGCGGTCCCGGGCGCGTTCCTCTTCGAGGGCGAACACGAACTGCGCGAGTTGAGCGGGCAACTCACCCTGCGCACCGTGGACGACCTGGCCAAGCCCACCTGGGAGACCTCCACGGCGCTCTCGGCGAGCCTGGTCGGCTCGGTGCTCGGCGGCGAGGTCGACTTCTACGCGCTCGGCCTGCGCCACAGCCAGGTCTTCCTGGTCCACGAGGACGAGGACGGCGGGAAGCACCGGCTCACCGTGCGGGGGAGCGTGTCGTTCGCGGAGCCGCTCGAGGACACGCCGGAGGTCCCGCCCTACGAGCGCTTCTACGCCGGGGGGAACTCGCTGCGCGGCTTCGCCTTCCGGGGCGTGGGCCCCAAGGTGAACGGGAACTCGACGGGCGGCGAGTGGATGGCGCTGGCCAGCGTCGAGTACGAGGTGCCGATCGCGCCCAAGCTCTTCAGCGTGGTGGGGTTCGTCGACGCGGGCACGCTGGCCACGACGCTGTGGGACGACGACGCTTCGTTGTGGCGGGTGTCCGTGGGCTTTGGCCTGCGCATCGCCATCCCGATGCTCACCGGCGAGCAGCCGCTGGCGCTGGACTTCGGCTTCCCCATCCGTTTCGAGGACGACGACGACCGCCAGCTCGTCTCCTTCTCGCTGGGACGCTCGTTCTGACCGGCGCCGCCCGGCGGCGCCGCGGCCCGCGGACGTCGCGCCCCCCAAGCCTTGGGCCCCGGCGCGCGGGCCCCCTCGGGGCCCCCGCGCGCCCGTCCCCGCCAATATCGTGGGCCGGCTGCGCCGTTGCGGTCAGAATGGCCGCCGCGGCCCCCCGCCGGCGTCGTCCGGTGGCCGGGGGGCGCCCGGCCCCCCGTAGGAGACCCCCGATGCGCTGGCTCGCCCCCCTCCTCGTCCCCGGCCTCCTGCTCGCGCTGGCGGCCCCCGCCCACGCCGCCCCCAAGGCCGCGGTCGTGGACCTCGTGCAGCTCATGGAGAAGCACCCCGAGTCGGCCCAGCTCGACAAGCGCTTCAAGGACGCCCGGGACCTGGCGCAGGAGAAGCTGAAGAGCCAGGAGCGGCGCCTGGAGGAGTTGCGCGAGGAGATCCAGCTCATGCACGGCGACGACTCCCGCCGGCGCGCCAAGCAGCACGAGTACGAGAGCCTTAGGCTGCAGGCCAAGCTCAACTACGAAACCGACCTCCAGCACGCGGTGCAGGACTACGTCCGCGGCATGGAGAACATCTACGCGGCGGTTCTGGCCGAGGTGAAGCGCTACGCCGACGGCAACGGCATCGACCTGGTGCTCCTGCGCACCGACCCGGGCCAGCCCCTCAACGCGGCCGATCCCTCGGACTTCGGCCTCAAGGCCCGGCTGCGCATCGTGCTCTACGCCGCCCCGGCGCTGGACATCACGGCCGAGGTGCTCAAGCAGCCCGTCTTCGCGGGCGCTCCGCGCTAGGCCCCCTGCGGAGGCCGGGTGGCGCGCGCGCAACGCACCGTCCGCACGCAGGGCTCCGTCCGGGGCATCGGCCTGCACGAGGGGGTCCCCGCGACCCTGACCGTGCGGCCCGCCCCTGCGGGGCACGGCGTGGTCTTCGTGCGGGGCGACCTGCCGGGCCGGCCCCGCGTGGCGGCCCGCATCGAGAGCGTGCGCGAGGGCGACCGGCGCACGGCGCTCGCGGGGCCCGACGGAGCCGAGGTGCACACGGTCGAGCACTTCCTGGCGTGCTGCCTGGGGCTCGGCCTGGACAACCTCGAGGTGGAGTTGGACGGCCCGGAGTGCCCCGGGCTCGACGGGTCGGCTCTCGGCTTTGCGCGCCTGCTGGAGGAGTTGGGCGCGAGCGAGCAGGACGCCCCGCGCGAGACGCTCACCCCCGCCGGGCCGTTCGTGGTGGCGCCCCGGCCCGGCGCTTCGTTGAGCGTGACGCCGGCGCCGGGCGCGGGCTTGAGCGTGGCCTACACGCTGGACTACGGCGCGCGCTTCCCCGGCACGCAGCACGCGGGCCTGCGCGTCACGCCCGCGGCCTTCCTGGCGGAGGTGGCCCCGGCGCGCACCTTCTGCCACGAGCACGAGATCGAGGCGCTTAGGGCCCAGGGGCTCGGCAAGGGCGCCACGGCCGAGAACACGCTGGTCATCGGGCCCCGGGGCGTCGCGGAGGGGGCGCTGCGCTTTCCCGACGAGTTCGCCCGCCACAAGCTCCTGGACCTCCTGGGCGACCTCTTCCTGCTGGGCGCCGACCTGGACGCGCACGTGGCCGCGTGGCGCAGCGGGCACGCGGCCAACCAGGCCCTGGTGCGCGCGCTCCAGGCTCCGTTTGCCGCGGCGCCGACGCGCCCGGAGGACCTCGCCTCGGTCGCGCTCACCCACGCGCAGGTGCGGCGCATCCTGCCGCACCGCTACCCCTTCCTGCTCGTGGACCGGGTCGTGGAGATCGACGGCTTCCGGCGGGCCGTCGGGCTCAAGAACGTGAGCGTGAACGAGCCCTTCTTCCAGGGCCACTACCCGGGCGAGCCGATCATGCCCGGGGTGCTGATCCTGGAGGCGATGGCGCAGCTCGCCGGGATCCTCCTCCTGCGCAAGCTCGAGGTGAGCGGCCGCGTGCCCGTGCTGATGTCCATCGACCGGGTCAAGTTCCGCCGGGCGGTGGTGCCCGGCGACCAGATCCGGCTCGAGGCCGCGACGATCCGGCTCTCCGGCGCGCGCGGCCGCGTGCAGTGCCGATCGACGGTGGCCGGCCAACTGGTGGCCGAAGCCCGGCTCAACTTCGCCCTGGCCGAACCCCCTTCCGCGTGAGCGCCATGTCCCGGATCCACTCCACCGCCGTGATCGACCCGCAGGCCGAGCTCGCGCCCGACGTGACGGTGGGGCCGTGGTGCGTGATCCAGGGGCCCGTGCGCGTCGGGCCCGGCACCGAGCTCGCGGCGCAGGTGACCCTGCTCGGTCACACCGAGATCGGCGCGGGCAACCGGTTCTACCCCGGGGCCGTCATCGGCGCCGACCCCCAGGACCTCAAGTACGCCGGCGAGCCCACCCGGCTCGTCATCGGCGACCACAACCGCTTCCGCGAGCACGTGACCGTGCACTGCGGGACCGTCCAGGGCGGCGGCGTGACGCGCATCGGCTCGCACAACCTGCTGATGGTGGGCTGCCACGTCGCCCACGACGCCCAGGTCGGGGACGGCACGGTCCTGTCCAACCACGTCCTCCTGGCCGGCCACGTGCGGGTGAAGGACCGGGCGATCATGAATGGCGCCAGCGCCTGCCACCACTTCACGACCGTGGGCCGCCTGGCCTACGTGGGGGGCCTTTCCCGCATCACGCAGGACGTGCACCCCTTCACCATCGTGGAGGGGCATCCGGCCCGGGTGCGCGCCTGCAACACCGTGGGGATGGCGCGGGCGGGCATCCCGCCCGAGGATGTCCGCCGGGTGCGGGATGCTATCTTCAGCATCCTCGTTTCGAGGAGGCGCTCGACGCAGGAGGCGATGGAGCAGGCGGAGCGCGAGTACGCCGGCCACCCGCTCGTGGCCGAACTGCTCGACTCGATCCGGGCGGCGCTCGCGGGGCGGCAGGGCAGGGCCGCCGAGCCGCGCCGGGACGGAGCGTAGGGCGGGCCGGCCGGGGGGCCGGGACGACGCAGGGCCAACGGGCAGCAGGGAGGCAGGCAGTGGCGACGAGCACGGCGTTGCGCGCCGCGGTGGTGGGCGTGGGGGCGTTCGGTCGCCACCACGCCCGCATCTACGGCGAGATGGCCGACCAGGGCGTGCGGCTGGTCGGCCTGGTGGACATCGACCCGGCCGGCCCGGGCGAGGTGGCCCGGCGCCTCGGCGTGCCGCTCGTGCCCGCGGTGGGGGACCTGCCCGAGCCCGTCGACCTGGTCTCGGTGGCCGTGCCGACCACCGTGCACCGGCGCATCGCCGAGCCGCTGCTCCTGCGCGGCGTGCACTGCCTCGTGGAGAAGCCCATCGCCGGCTCCACGCACGACGCCGGCGCGCTGGTGCGGGCCGCGCAGCACAGCGGCGCCTGCCTGCAGGTCGGGCTGGTCGAACGCTTCAACCCCGTGTTGGCGGCGGTCGAACGGCTCGGCGAGCCGCCCCTGTACATCGAAGCCCACCGTCTGGCGCCGCTCTCGGCGCGCAACCTGGACGTGGGCGTGGTGCTGGACCTGATGATCCACGACCTGGACATCCTCCACCACCTCGTGCGGGAGGAGGCCGCGTGCGTGAGCGCGGTCGGCGTCACCCTCACCGGCGGCCACGAGGACCTGGCCAGCGCCCGTCTTTCGTTCCCGTCCGGCTGCGTGGCGCACGTGACGGCCAGCCGGGTGAGCCAGCAACGCACCCGCACGCTGCGCATCTTCACCCAGAGCGGGTACTTGAGCCTGGACTACGACCGGCGCGAGGCCCGCATCGTACGCCCCACGCGCCAGGTGCGGCGCTGGGCGCGACGCGTGGCCGACCTGGCCGCGCGCCCGGCCGGCTGGGGCGAGGGCCCGGCGGACGGCGGCCCGCCGCTCGGCGGCGAGTTGCTGGAGACCGAGTGGCTGGCGCTGCGCGAGGCCGAGCCGCTCAAGGCCGAACTCGAGGCGGCCGTGCGCCGCATCCGGGGCCGTGGGGATCGGCCCGGTGCGCCCCCCGGGGCGGCGGGCCCGGTCAGCGCCGAGGGCGCCGACGGCCTCCGGGCCCTGCGCCTGGCCGAACGCATCCTGGCCGACATCCGTGCCCCGGCGCGCGCGCCGGCCGCCGCGGGCGAACCCCCGGGCCCGTAACGCCCCTTCGCCCCCCGGGCGCGGGCGGGCCCCTCGGGCCCTTCGGGCGACGGGCCCGGTCGCGCGGCCGGCCCCGGCGGCCCGAGTTGACCCCCGGGGGCCCGTTCGTACACTCGCCCGCTTGCCCCGGCCCTTCGGCCCGGCGACCGACGGGGCCGCCCGTCGGGGCCCGACCGGCGCCCGGCCGCGGCCCCATCCCGCCCAGGAGACCCCTTGACGATCACGCTTGACCAGTTGCTCGAGAACGGCGTCCACTTCGGCCACCGCGCCAGCCGGTGGAACCCGAAGATGAAGCGCTACATCCACGGCCGGCGCAACGCCATCCACATCATTGACCTCCAGCAGACGGTGCGGGGTCTGGTGCGCGCCCAGCACTACCTCAAGGGCGTGGCGTCGGAGGGCGGGCGGATCCTGTGGGTGGGCACCAAGCGCAGCGCGCGCGAAGCGGTGCGTTCGGTGGCCTCGCGCACCGGCCAGCCCTTCGTGACGGAGCGCTGGCTGGGCGGCACCCTGACCAACTTCCGCACGATCCGCAGCCGCCTGGGCCGCCTCCAGGAGCTCGAGTCTCTCGAGGGCGAGGGCCGCCTGGAGTTCCTCTCCAAGAAGGAGCAGGCCCGGCTGCGGCGCGAGAAGAAGAACCTGATGAAGAACCTGGAGGGCATCCGCGACCTGGAGCGCCTGCCCGCCTGCCTCGTCGTGGTGGACCCCAGCAACGAGCACATCGCGGTCGCCGAGGCCAACAAGATGCGCATCCCGGTGATCGCCATCCTGGACACGGACTGCGACCCCGACGTCGTCGACCTGCCGATTCCCGCCAACGACGACGCGATGCGCTCGGTGAGCCTGCTGCTGGGCACCCTGGCCGGCTCCGTCGAGGAGGGCGGCCGCGCCTGGGCGGTCGTGGCCGCCGAGCAGCAGCGCGCCGAGGAGGCCCGCCGCCAGGAGCAGGAGGCCAAGCGCCAGGCCGAGCAGCAGCGCCGCCAGGTGACCGAGGAGTGGCAGCGGCGCCTACGCGAGACCGCCGACCGGAAGGACGACGCCGAGGAGGGTGCGCCGGCGGCGGAGCCCGGCCCGTAGCGCCCTTGGACCGCCTTGGCGTCCGGGCGCCGCCCCCCCGGGGGGAGCCGCCCGGGCGCCCGACGCCAGGCGCCGGCCCCAGGGCCGGCCCGGCGTCATCGACCCGCACCCCACGCCGCCGCCCGCCGCGCGCCCCTGGCGCCGGACCCCCGGGCCCCGGGCGGCCCGACCCCCGGGAGGACCCTGGAGATGGAAGCCATGGAGATCAACGCCCAGGACGTGATGAAGCTGCGGCAGGCCACGGGCATGCCCATGATGAAGTGCAAGAAGGCGCTCCAGGAGGCCGAGGGCGACTTCGAGCGCGCGATCGACATCCTGCGCAAGGAGGGCATGAAGACGGCCGACAAGAAGGCGGGCCGGGCCACCAGCGAAGGCCTCGTGCGCGCCCGCGTCGAGCCGGGGGCGCGCCGGGGCACGATGGTCTTCGTCCGTTGCGAAAGCGAGCCGGTCAAGAACACGCCCCTGTTCCGGGACTTCGTGGAGGGGCTCGCCGACCTGGCCGCCCGGGAGGGCATCGGCGACACCGAGCGTCTCCTGGCCACGGCCTGGCCCGGGCCCGAGGGCGCCACCGTGGAGGAGGCCCTCAAGGCGCTCGTGGGCCGCATCGGCGAGAACCTCCAGGTGGGCGGCGTCGCGCACTTCGCCCTGGGCGGCCCGGGCACCGTCGGCGCCTACGTGCACCTGGACGAGAAGCAGGGCGCGCTGGTGGCCCTCGAGGGCCCCGGCGACCTCACCGATCTGGCGAAGGAGGCCTGCCAGCACATCGTCTTCGCCAAGCCCCAGACGCTCACGCGCGCCGGGATCCCGGCCGACCTGGTGGAGCGCGAACTGGCCTTCCTGCGCGAGCAGGCCACCGACGACGAGGCGCTCAAGGGCAAGCCGGCCCCGGCCGTCGAGGCCATCATCCGCGGGCGCCTGGAGAAGAACTTCTTCGGCGAGCGCGTGCTCGAGGAGCAGGGCTGGTACAAGGACCCCAAGAAGAAGGTCGCCAGCGTGTTGGCGGAGAAGTCCGCGCGGCTGACGGCCTACGCCCTGTTCACTCCAGCAACCTAGCCCCAGGACCCCCGTGACCCCCGTGCCCGCCCCGCCCTGGCGCTCTAGCCGCTGTGCCCCGGTGTGCCGGGCGCCCCGGTAGCCGTGTCGGGCCCGACGCGCTTCCGTCGCATCCTGCTCAAGGTCTCGGGGGAGGCGTTCTCCCGGGGCGGGACGCGCCCGGTGGAGCCGGAGGGCGTCGGCGCGCTCGCCGACGAGGTCGCCGCCGCGCGCGCGCTGGGCGTCCAGGTCGCCGCATTGCCTGGCCAGGACCACGTCACCATTGCCGTGGCCCAGCGCCTCGAGGAGGCCCTCGGCGGCTGGGTCGCTCCGCCGCCGCTCCGATCCTGACCCCGGGGGCGAGCGCGCCCGTTGTCCCGGCCTCCTCGCTTGCGCGCGGATCTGGCCGGCGTGCCGGGGTCGGGGTAGGGTCGGCCCATGCCGCCCGCGACCACGCTCACGGACGCCTACGACGTCCTCGACCCCCTGCCGATCGACTTCAAGACGCAGGCGGATTTCTACGTCGAGCCGCCCCC
>JAPKHB010000136.1 GCA_026647295.1 Planctomycetota bacterium
CCCGGCGGACCGCGACGCCGAGCCGACCGAGCCCGCCTTCCGCACGGCCGCGGAGTGCGGGCGCTGTCACCAGGAGATCTACGCGGAGTGGCGTGAGTCGTTCCACGGCCGGGCGATGGAGGACCCGCTCTTCCTGGAGATGGCCGCGGAGTTCAACAAGGAGGAGTGCATCCGCTGCCACGCGCCGGTCCCGCTGCGCGAGGCGCGCTTCGAGATCCCCGTCGCGCGCGCGGCGCTGCGCGAAGACGCGGTCTCGTGCTTGAGCTGCCACCAGAGCGGCGGCCGGGTCGCGGGCCCGCTCGGCTTGAGCGGGCCCTGCCGCCCGGTCAAGGACCCCGACCAGCAGGACGTGCTCAAGGTCTGCTTCCCCTGCCACAACCAGCACGACACGGGCAACGAGTGGCTGCGCGGCCCCTACTCGCCCGACGCCCCCGAGCCGCGCCTGCGCCCGGCGCAGGACTGTCGGGACTGCCACATGCCGGTGGTGGAGCGCGCGCTCGTGCCGGGCGGCCCGGTGCGCCGCGTGCGCCGGCACACGTGGTTCGGCGGACACAACTACGAGCAACTCCGCCGGGCCGCGCGCGTGGAGGCCGAGGTGCAGCCGCTGCCCGGGGGCGGCGCGCGGGTGCACGTGTTCGTGACCAACGTGGGGGCGGGCCACGCCATCCCCACCGACGCGCGCCACCGCTCCTTCGACACCTACGTCCGGATCTGGGACGAGAACGACAACCTCATCGTGGACCCGCTGGCCCCGGGCCAGGAGTCCGCCGCGCACCTGGCCAAGTTCCAGAAGTACTACCGGGGCTCGGGCAAGAGCGACACGCAGATCCCCCCGCTGGCGCGCGTGGACACGCTGGGCGACGGCCAGGGCTACCTGGACCTGCCCGGACTGCGGCGCGGGCGCGGCGAAGCCTGGTTGGTGTACCGGCTCACGCCGCGCGACGCCCTCCTGCCCGAGAGCCTCACGCTGCGCGACGTGCGCGGCGACGAGGACGCGTACGTGGCGCGCGTGATCTACCGCGTGCCCTTCGAGATCGCCCTGGAGTGAGGCGCACCCGGACCGCACTCGGCCGCCGGCGGGCGGGGGGGCTCGCCGGGCTCCTCTGCCTCGGCGCGGGGTTGGGAGCCGCCGGCTGCGGCTCGCCCGGCTCGAACCTCGCGGTGGCGCTCCCCCCGGTGCACGCACGGTCCCTGGCGACGGAGGTCGCGCTGGACGTGGGGCGCCTGCTCTCGGCGGACGGCCCGACGAGCCGGGCCGCCGAGGAGCGCCTGCTGGCGCTGGACGAGGAGGGCCGCGCGGCGCTCGCCGAGCACGCCCGCCAGGTGCCCGGCGAGCGCGATCCGCGCTGGCTCAACGTGCTGTTCCGCCACCGCCTGCTGCCCCCGCTCGACCCGACCGAGGAACTGGGCTTCCTGCTCTGGAAGGCCGAGCGGGAGCCCGAGGGGCCGGCGGCGCGGGCCGTGGAGGCGATGGCGGCCCAGCAGGCGCTGGTCGGCCTGGCCCGACGGGCGCCCGAGCCGTTGCTGGCGCATCTTGCGGCCGCCGGCCCGGGTTGGGAGCGCGTGGCGCTCGCGCTGGCCGAGGCCCGCGCCCCCGGGGCCGCGCGCGCGCTCGTCGCCCGCTACCGGGGCGCGCCGTCGGCCGCCGCGCGCGGCGTGCTGGCCGAGGCCCTGGCGCTGCTGCTCGGCCCGGGCCAGCGCCCCCGGGCGACCGGCAGCGACGCGGAGGTGGCCGCGGAGGCCGAACGACTCGAGGCCTGGGTGCGGGAACTGGAGACACCGGCGGAGCCGCCGGCGACGCCGCCCGCGGAAGGAGGCGGCGATGCGTAGGCGGGCCGCGAGGCGGACCGGCCGGGGGATGGGCCTCGGCCTTGGCGGGGCCCTGCTGCTTTCGGCGCTGCTCGCCTTCCCCGGGGGAGCGCGCGCGGACGAGGTCGAGGACCTCCTCGCGCGCCCGCCCGCCGAGGCGCTGGAGCGGCTCGAGGAGTTGCTGGCCGCGGTCGATCCGGCGGACGGCGCCCGGCGGGCCCGGCTGCTGCGCGCAAGGGCCCGGATCGAACTGGCCCGCGGCCGGGCGGCGGCGGCGGTCGCCGACCTGGAGGCGGCCGACGCCCTGGCGGATCCGAGCCCCGCGGAACGGCTCCTCAAGGCCCGGGCGCTGTACGAAGCAGGCGTGGCCGAGGGGCAGCGGCCCGGGGGCGCCGTGGCCACGGCCTACTTCGAGGACGCGCTGCTTGCGCTGGGCGGGCTGCTCGAGGAGCCGCCCGCGGGTGGGGAGGGGCTCGAGGTCCTCGACCTGGGCGCGCGCCTTTACGCCGCGCTCGGGCGGCCGGAGGAGGCGCTGGCGCTACGCCGGCGCGTGGATCCGGCCACACTCCCCGAGCCGTGGCGCGCGGCCTGGCAGGACGCGCTGGCGCGGACCTGCTACGCGCTCGGGCGCTTCGAGGAGGCGGCCGAGGCCTTCCTCGCCGCCGGCGCCGAGGCCGCGGCGGCGGCGGCCTTCGACGCCGCGCGCCGGCCCGAGCGCAGCGTGCCGCTGTACGCCGCGCTGCTGGCGCGTGCGCCCGCCGACCGGGCGTTGGCGGAACAGGCGCTCGGCGGGGCGCGCTACCTCAAGGCGCAGCGGATGCTCGCGCAAGCGCTCGCCGAACAACCGGTCCCCGAGGGCGAGGCGGGCCTGGAGCGCCTGGTGCTGCTCGGCCTGCTCTGGGAGGAGGCGGGTGACGCCGCGCGCGCGCTGGAGCGCTTCGAGGCGGCGACCGCCCGCGTACCGCTGGACGCCCGCGCCTGGAAGGGGATCGCCCGCACGGCGCCCCGCGCCGACCGCGACGCGGAGCGCGCGCGCGAGCGGGCGATCGAGGCCTGGGAGAAGGCGCTGCTCCTCGATCCGGAGGACGAGGAGGCGTTCGGGGGGCTCGCCTGGTTCGCCGGCGAGGACTACCAGCGCCTGTGGCGCCTGGGCCCGGAGCACCCGGTCGCGCACCGCTGCCTGCGCGTGCAGGAGGCGCTGGTGGAGGCGACGGCGGGCGAGGACGCCCTGGTCCTGGGCAACCTGGGCAACACCTTGCGCGTGCTCGGGCGCACCGCGGAGGCGCTCGAGGCCTACGCCCGCGCGCGCCGGGCGAACCCCTACGACCCCGACGTGGCCAGCGACCAGGGCCTGGCCCTCGCCGCGGCCGGCCGACCCGGCGATGCGCTGGCGGCGTTCCTGGAGGCGGTCGAACTCGATCCGTCCAACGTGGCGGCCCGCCACAACGCGGCCCGCTTCCTGTACAAGGCGGGCCGCCACGCGGAGGCCGCCGCCCACCTCGTGGCCGCCGAACAGAGCGCCCGCGCCGTGGGCCGCCCGGCCGGCGTCTACCGGCACCTGCTGGACCGCGCCTGGCGCGGCCAGCAGGCCACCGCGGGCCGGTGACGCCCTGGCAACACGGTTTGCGGCCCGCGAAGCGGGGATCGCCCCGGGCCGGGCCCGGCTCCGGGTACCATGGGCCAAGCCCCGTCCTACGGAGAAGCCATGCCTCGACTGCCCGTTGCCCTCCCCGTTGCCACCCGGTCGGACGGCCGGCGCGCGCTGCGTCTTGCCCTGCCCCGGTCCGCGCTGCTCTTCGCCGTCCTGGGGGCGCTGCCCGCCCTGGACCCGCCGGGTGCGCGGGCCGATGAGACCAAGGCCCAGGAATCCCCGGCCGCGGCGCCGGCCGAGCGGGCCTCCCTGGTCACGCAGGCCCGTGAGGACCCCAAGGCCTTCCGCGACCTGGTCGAGGCGGCGCGGATGTACCTCGACCTTGGCCAGGAGCAATGGAGGGGGCGCATCGCGCTGCTGGAGCGCCTCCTGGCCGAGGCGACGCAGGGGCGCTACCCCCTCACCGACCTGCCCTTCCTGCGCTGGATGGTGGGGCAGGCGCGTTCGTTCCACATGGACATGCGGGAGTCCAAGTGGCGCCGCGAGCAGAACTTGAGCGAATACAAGACCGAAGGGCCCTTCGTCCACGTCAAGAGCGAGGACTTCAACTTCACCTTCATGCTGCCCAAGTCCTATCCGGCGCGCAGCAAGGACTTCGAGCGCTACCCGCGGCCCGAGCCGTTCCCGACGGTGATCGTCCTGCACGAGAAGGACGACTACACCGGCAAGAAACTGCCGGGGGTGCACGCGCTCAAGCGCATCTGGCCCAAGGAGCAGTTCGAGGGGCTCTACGACCGCTGGATCGCCTTCGTGCCGGTGGCCGCGGCCGGCAACTACACCGAGGAGGACGGCCGGATCCGCTGGGAGTACTTGAGCGCCCCCTTCAGCCGCTTCTGGCGCCACTACCACGTGGACTTCGACCGCGTGATCCTGGACGGCGGGGACCCGGCCCTGGCGGCCGCGCCCGTGCTCGCCTCCTGGTTCGCCGGCATCGTGCTGCGCGACGGGACCCTCACCGACGCCCACAAGGCCACCGTCCGCAACTTCGCGCACGTCCCCGTCTACGTGGTGGACAAGCCCGAACTGGCCAAGGCGCTCCAGGCGGCCGGCCACCCCGACGTGACGCTGGGCAAGCCCTGCGACCTCCTGGCCTGGATGGACGCGCGCCAGCGCACCACGCCGCGCAAGTTCCAATGGTCGGTGGGGCGCGTGGACCAGGTGCTGCCGTACTGGATCAACCTCGAGTTGACCGACTTCTCGGCGCCCGAGCGCACCCTGGACGTGGAGGTCCTGGACACGAAGGAGGCGCCGAACACCGTGCGCATCGCGGCCCGCGGGGTCCGCGAACTCGCCCTCTTCCTCAACGACGAAGTGGTGGACCTGGACCGGGCGGTACGGGTCGAGATCAACGGCCACGTGGTCCACGACGAGGTGGTCAAGCCGGTGACCGAGGCGTTCTACCCGGTCAAGCGGGATCTGGACCTGCTCTTCAACCGCGACCCCGTGCGGATCCGCGAGTCGATGTACTTCGGCTGGCTGTACCCGGTGCGCCTGGTGCGCCTGGAGGTGCCCGACCCCAAGCCGGCGGCGCCGCCCGAGGCTCCCGCCGGGACCGGGGCCACGACGCCCGGCGCGGGCGGCAAGGGCGAGGGAACGGGCGACGCCGCAACCCCCGCCGCGAGCCCGGAGGAGGAGCAGATGGCGGCCCGGCTCAAGGAGAAGGCGCAGATGCTGATCGCGGAGGGCCGCGGCGCCGACGCCATCCCGCTGCTCAAGCGCATCGTGGAGATGCCGGCCAACGCCCAGCACGCCTGGGCCCGCCAGCAACTCGAGACCCTCGACGGCGGCGCCAAGTAGCCCGGGACGGCGCGCGCCAACCGCCTGGGCCGCGCGCCCGGGGAGCGGGGGGGCGCGCGCGGGAGGTGGGCGATGCCCGAGGGAGCCTGGGCCCGCGCCGGCCACGGGATCGCCGCGTTCGTGGCGGGGGCGGCGATCCTGGTGGTCGAATTCGCCGCCGTGCGCCTGCTCGCCCCGGCCTTTGGCCAAAGCGTGCTGGTGTGGAGCGTGGTGATCGGCCTGGTGTTGGTCGCGCTGGCGGTCGGCTACGCGCTGGGCGGGCGCCTGGGCGAACGCTGCGCGTCGACGCGCCCGCTCTTCCTGGCCTGGCTGCTCGCCGCCCTGTGGATCGCGCTGGCCGCCTGGCAGGGGGCGGCGCTGTGCCGCGCGCTCCTGCCCCGGGGCCTGCCCACCCCGGGCGGGCTCCCGCTGGGCTTTCGCGGCGGGGCCCTGGCGACGCTGCTGCTCTTCTGCGCGCCGGCCATGCTGCTCGCCATGACCACGCCCTTCCTCCTGCGGCGCGACGCCGCACGCGGGCGCGAGGGCCGGGCGACGGGGCGGCTGTACGCGGCCGGGACGCTGGGCAGCCTGACGGGGTGCTGGCTCGCCCCGCTGGTCTGGCTCCAGACGCTGGGCACGGCCCTCACCCTGGCGGTGACGGCCGCGGCGGTGGGGGGGCTCGGGCTGCTGGGGCTCCTGCTGGCCCGATCCGCGGGTGCGGCGGCGCCGGTCGCCCCCGGTCCGCCCGTGCCGCCTTCGCGGCGCGTGCTCGCGCTCGCGCTGCTGGCGGGCCTGGCCGTCACGGTGATCGAGTTCGCCGCGCTGCGCCTGATGTCGCCCTGGTTCGGCCAGAGCAATCCGATCTGGGCCAACGTGATCGGCACCCTCCTGCTCGCGCTGGCGCTGGGAGCGTACGCGGGCGGGCGCCTGGCCGACCGCTGGGGGGGCGACGCGGCGACGGGACCCGGTCGCCTGGGCGGCCTGCTGGGCCTGGCGGCCCTTTGGCTGGGGCTTGCGGTGTGGTGCGCCCCGGCGTTGCTCGAGTGGCTGCTGCCCGCGGGGGTGGGCAGCATGGACCTGCTGCCGGTCGCCTTCCGCGGGAGCCTCGTCGCGACCGTGCTGCTCTTCGGCCCGCCGCTCACGTTGCTCGGGGCCGTGCCCCCGATGCTGGTTCGCGCCGCCGCGCGCGGCCATCCGGGGCGCGTCGCGGGCGCCGTCCTGGCGTGGGGCACGGTGGGGGGGCTGCTCGGATGCCTGGGCACGGCGCCGCTCCTGGTGCCCCTGTTGGGCAGCCGGGGGGCGCTGCTGCTCGCCGCCCTCCTGGCCGCCGCCGGCGCGGCGCTCCTGGGCCTGCCCGCGCGGCGGGCGCCGCGCGCGGCGCTCCTGGTCGGCGCGGCGGCGGCGCTGCTCGGGCTGGGCTGGCAGGTCGCCGCGCGGCCGGCGCTCCGCCACCACGCCGGGCAGGTCGAGGAACTCGAGTCGCCGTACCAGACCGTGCGCGTGGTGCGCCAGCGCGTGGGCCTGCAGGTGCCGCCCGAGGACCACGCGCCCGTGCCCGCGCTCCTGGGCGTGGGCGGCGAGGCCGACACGCTGTTCCTGCGCCACGACGAGGACGCAGAGACCTACCAGAGCCTGCTCCTGGCCGACCCGGAGCGCTCCCGGCGCTGGCTCACCGGGGGCCGCTACTTCGAGCACCTCGCGCTGGGGGCCTGCTTTGCGGGCCTGGAGGCCCGGGAGCGGACGCTGCGGGTCCTGCTGCTGGGCTACGCGGGCGGCACGGTGCACCGCACGCTGCGCCAGGTCCTGCCCCCCGATCTGCGGCTGAAGGTGCTCGGGGTGGAGATCGATCCGGGCGTGCTCGAGGTGGCCCGGCGCCACCTCGCCCACGCCGACCTGGAGGGGCCGGGCCTTCGGCTGGTCACGGGCGAAGACGCCCGCACGGTGGTCAACGCCCTGCCCGAGGACGAGCGCTTCGACCTCGTGCTGGTGGACGCCTACGCGCGCACCAACTACCTGCCGTTCCAACTGGCCAGCGTCGAGTTCTTCGCGGCGGCCCGCCGGCACCTCGCGCCGGGGGGCTGGGTGGGGGTGAACGTGCTGGGCAACGGCTGGCGCAGCCCGGTGGCCCGGGCCGTCGCGGCCACGATGGGGCGCGCGCTCGGCCCGACCTACGCCGTGCCGAACCCGAGCTACCCGGGCAACGTGATCCTGTGGGCCGCGCCGGGGGCGAGCCTCGGCCCGCGCCTGCGCGCCGACCTCGAACTCCACCCCGCGCTGCTTCCGGCCGGACACGCCCTGGAGCGGCTCCTCCTGCGCCACGACCCCGCGCGCGACGGCGGCGTCGTCCTCACCGACGACCGTTCGCCCTCCGACCGTCTGGCCGACGCGGAGTTGGGCCTGTGACCCGCCCGGGCCGACGGGGGCCGCGGTCGAAACGGGCGGGGCCTTCGGGCGCCGTGCTGGGGGGGCTCCTCGCGTTCCTCGCGTTCCTGGCGTTCCAGGGGCTCCTGACCCCCGCCCCGGTTGCGGCCGAGGACCTGCCGGAGGCCACGCGCCGCATGGCGGCGCTCGCCCTGGCCGAGGGGCGTTGGGAAGACCTGGGTCCGATCCTCGGCGGAGCGCACACGGCGGCGCAGCGCTGGCCGCTGCTCGTCGCCCGGGGCTGGTGGCGCCTCGGAGACGCCGCCCCGCCCGCCGCGCCGGAGCCGGACGACGCGCTCGACGCGCTCACGGCCCGCCGGCTCGCCTGGCTGGCCGCCGGCGGGCGCGAGCCCTATCCCATCCCCGGACCGAACGAACGCGAGCCCTGGCCCGTGCTCGCAGCCCTGGTGGCCGACCGCCAGGAACGCGAAGGCCCGGCCCGTGCCCGGGGGTCGCCGGCCGATCCACTTTCGGACCTGGCCGCCCGGATGGACCCCGAGGCCGAGGCGCGCACGCGCTGGTTCCTCGGCGAGAACCACCGCTGGCAGATGAGCGTCTCGTACCGCAGCCTTCCGCCCACGCCGGAGGAGGTCGCCGCGCGGGAACGGGCCGAGGAACTCGCCGCCCGAAACGGCTGGCTCGCGCTGGCGGCATTGGCCGGCCTGCTCCTGGGCGTGGCCCTTTGGCTGTGGCGGGGCGAGCGGGGGGACGCCGGCTAGGCCTCCCCGGGCCCCCCACCCCAATAACGCAACATAAGGGGGATTATCAGACGTTCTTGGGGGGCCGGATCCGGGCTTCCTCCTGGGGCCCTCGGCGCCCCCCAGGGCCTTCGGATCCCCGGGTCAGGCCGGCTCGAGGTCGACCCGCAGCGCGCCGTCCCCGCCGCCGACGAGGGACTCGGTGCAGAAGGTGCGCACGAGCCCCTCCCGGCGCAGGGCCTCCAGCGTGCGCCGGGCCTGCGGCGCGACGATGGGCGCCGCCTTGGAGTGCAGGCCCTTGCCGGTCACGATGCGCAGCCGGCGGTCCCCGCGCCGGTGCGCGGCGCGCACGAAGGCCTCGACCTCGCGCTTTACCGCCCCGGCGGTGAGGCCGGGGCGGCCGTGGAAGTCCAGCGTCGCGTCGGGGCTCCCGAAGGCGGCGTAGCGGTTGGGCACGCCCCGTGCGCTCCCTACCGGGCGATGTACTGGCCGTCGCCGATGCGGGCCAGTTCCTTCAGGAACTCGGCGTCGTGGTCCGCGCCCACGCCGATGGCGTGGATGCGCAGGCGGGCCCGGCGGTTGAGTTCGCGCACGCGCTCGAGGATCGCCTGCGGGTCCTGGAAGCGGCCGGCGGTGGGCTTGCCGTCGGTCATGAAGAAGACCGTGTCGAGCGCCGGGCGGGGGCCCGCGCCCGCGGCCATCTCGAAGCCCAGTTCGAGCGAGTCGGAGAGGTTCGTCCCCCCCACCGCGATCTGCTCCTTCACCCGCTCCTCGAGCATCTTCTTGGTGCGCGCGTCGGCCGTCTGGATGCGGGGCTGCCAGGGCAGGACGGCGTGGTTGAAGAAGATGACGTTGAACTGCGCGGTCGGGGCCAGCAGGTGTACGGCGCCGATCAGTTCCTGCCGGGCCACCTCGAGCTTGGTGCGCTTGGCGTCGGC
>JAPKHB010000137.1 GCA_026647295.1 Planctomycetota bacterium
GCCGCGGCCGGGCCGCCTGCCTACGATACGGGGCTGGTGGGGCCGCCGGCAGGGTTCTCCGCGGCCCGGCCAGCGCCGGCGGCCCGGCCCATCGGCCGGCTGCGTCGCAGCCCCTCCCCCCGCCTGGAGCCCCCGGTGCCCGACGCCCTCGCCGCCCCCGCCCTCGAGGTCCTCCTCGGCCCGGCGTCGGTGACCCTCGCGCAGGAGGGCTCCGACGGCTTCATGCACATGCTGACGATGATCGGCATCGTCGTGCTGATCTTCTACTTCCTGGTGATCCGCCCCGCGGGGCGCGAGCGCCGGGAGCGCGAACAGCGCATCCGCAGCCTCAAGAAGCACGACAAGGTGATCACGAACGCCGGGATCTACGGGACCGTGGTCGCGCTGGACGAGCAGACCGTGACGCTGCGGGTGGACGACAAGGCCAACGTGCGCATCCGCTTCAGCCGCGCCGCGGTGTGGCAGGTGGAAGGCGGGGAAGGCCGCGACGAAGCGCGCCCCGCGCCCAAGCAGGAGGCCGACGCGGCCTCGGCCTGACCCCATGCGCCCCCGCCCCATCCCCTCTCGCGCCCTCCCCTGCCGCCTTGCCCCCGGGCGCGCCGGCGGCCGGGCGCTGTGGCCCGGTTGGCTCGCGTTGGCCACGCTGATGGCGATGCCGATGGCGATCGCGCTGCTGCCCGGCGAGGCGCGCGCCTCGGAGACCACGACGGCCATCCGCTCCGCCGACCAGCACACCGCGGCGCTGCACGCGCTCGAGCGCAGCCTGAACCAGGCCCCCCGCCTGCCCGACCTGACCGGTACGGGCGGCGAAGGCCCCGGCGCGCCGGGCGCCGTCCCGCCCGCGAGCGGGCAGACCTTCGAACCGGGCCGCGGGGCCGGCCGCGCCGCCCTCTCCCCCGCCGCCCGCTGCCCCCGGCCGCTGGACCCGGGGCGCGGGCCCCGCCAGCGCCGCTGACGGACCCGGGCGGCGCCGGACCTCGGGGCGCGCCGCCCGTACGCCGGCCCCCTGCCGGCGGGGACCGAGGCCCCGCACGCGCCGGCGGCGGACGCGGCCCCTGGCCGCCGGCGTTGCTTCGCTCGGGCCGCCCCCTGCCCCTTTCGCCAAGGAGATCCCCCATGGAACACATCGACCTGCGCGGGCGCTTCGGCGTCATCCTGGTGACGCTCGGAGCCCTGGTCGCGGCCCTCCTCGTCAACGACATCAAGCTCGGACAGGACCTCAAGGGCGGCACGACGTTGCGCTTTGCGCTCGACATCGAGGGCGCGCGGCGCGCCGGCCGCGTGGACGCCCAACTCTCCGACGAGGACGTGGTCCGCCAGACGCTCGCGATCATCGACCGGCGCATCAACGCCTACGGCCTGGCCGAGACCAACCTGCAGCCGGTGGGCGAGAACAAGTTCGAGATCTCGCTGCCGGCCGGGGCCGAGGGCGACGCCCAGGGCATCGTCGACGTCGTGACCCAGCTCGGCAAACTCGAGTTCCGCATCGAGGTGCTGCCCCGCGAGCGGCTGACCCTGGAGGAGAGCGAGGACAACCCCCGCTCGGCCCGCCTGGACATCTGGCCCGGCACCACCGAGTCCTTCGAGGAGTACAAGGCGCGCGAGTTCGAGCGCTGGAAGGCGGCCCGGGACGCCGGCGAGGTCTACACCCCCTCCGACCCCCGCTTCCTCCTGGTGCGCAACCGGGACGCGGCCGGGACGGGCCCGCAGGACTTCCGCGTCCTGGAGGCCGGGCAGCCGGTGGTGGGCGGCGAGCAACTGCCCTACTTCGGCGGCGACATCCTGGAGAGCCCCCGCGTCGGGGCCGACCCCAACGCGGTGCGCCCCGTGGTGCTCTTCGACGTGAAGGCCCGCTACCAGGCCGACTTCGGGCGCTGGACCGGGGCCAACGTCGGCATGCCGATGGCGATCGTGCTCAACGACGAGTGCCACAGCGCCCCGGTGATCAAGCAGCGGCTCACGACGGGGGTCCAGATCAGCCTGGGGCTGGGCGACCACGAGACGCTTCAGCGCGAGGCCGAGACGCTGGCCACCGTGCTCCAGACCGGCGCGCTGCTCGTGCGCCCGACCGAGGAGGCGCGCACGCGCATGGGGCCCTCGCTCGCCGGCCAGAGCCGGGAGCGGGGCGTGCTGGCCGTGGGCGCGGCCTTCGCCCTGGTGCTCGTGTTCATGATCGTCTACTACTTCGGCAGCGGCATGGTCGCCAACCTCGCCCTGCTGCTCAACGTGCTCATGCTGATGGGCTTCATGGCGTTGTTCCGGGCCACGCTCACGCTGCCCGGCATCGCCGGCATCGTGCTCACGCTGGGCATGGCCGTGGACGCCAACATCCTCATCTACGAGCGCATCCGCGAGGAGTTGCGGATCGGGCGGACGCTGCGGCGGGCCATCTCGGAGGGCTACAGCCGGGCCTTGAGCGCCATCGTGGACGCCAACGTGACGAGCCTGATCACGGCGGCGTTCCTCTTCCAGTTCGGCTCGGGCCCCGTGCGCGGCTTCGCGGTCACGCTGGCGCTGGGCCTCCTGATCTCGATGTTCACGGCCATCTACGTGACCCGCACGCTCTTCGAGTGGCTGCTCAAGCGCGGCTGGATGACGCGGATGCGCATGCTGGGGACGGGGGTCGCGCCGAAGGTGCGCTGGCTCGCGTTGCGCGGGGTGTTCGTCCCGATCTCGGTGGCGGGCGTGGTGTTCGGGCTCTTCGAGTTCTGGAACACGGACCGCTACACCCTGTACGACGTCGACTTCACGGGCGGCTTCAAGATGCAGGCGGCCTTCAAGGAGCCGACCACGCCCGACCAGGTCGGGGCGCTGCTCGCCAAGGAGACGCGTACCGTGGTGCAGGACGCCGAGGCCTACGTCGAGGGGCAGCCCGTCGCGCTCCGGCTCACCTTCCCCGCCGTGGGGCCGTACCCCAACGCGCAGGTCCTGGCCGTGGGCGAGGAGCAGAAGAGCGTAGAGATCAAGGTGCAGCGCCTCTTCGACGAGGCGGCCGAGACCGCGGTCACGGTCGAGGCGCTGCCCGACGCGGACGGCAACCGCCCCGCGCTGCCCGGCGCCGAGATCTACGCCCAGGCCGAGCAGGGCCGCCGGGAGCAGTGGCAGGCCGAGGCCTTCGTGCGCTACCTCACCGACGTCCTGGGCGAACGCCTCCTGCCGCACTGGAGCCTGCGCCCCGTGGAGCGCTACGAGGCGCCAGCGCCCGCGGAGGACGGGGCGGAGCCGGTGGACGACGCCAAGGCCGCCTTTGGCGGCGGCCTGCGCTGGACCCTGGCCTTCGTGGACCCGGGCGACGTGCTCACCGCCGACCGCCTCGCGCGCGTGGTGAAGGAGCACTTCCCTTTCTGGGTGCGGGAGGAGGGCGGGTTCAAGGCCCACCGGCCCGCCGACAAGGGCCTCGCCCGCGAGGTGCTGGCCGAGCCCTCGGCGGTCCCCGTGCCCGCCGGGCTCAAGGCCTTCGACCTCTACCTCAAGAGCAAGACGGCCACGGGCGCGGCGGCCGAGGCCGACCTCGAACTCACCGGCAGCCGCCTGGGCGAGTTCGTGAGCAGCGCGCGCTTCGTGGACGCTCTCACCGGCCTCCTGCCGGAAGGCGAGCGCGGGCGGCTCGAGGGCTTTGGCGCCTCCGAGCCCTTCCCCTCGAAGGACTACGTCGGGCCGGGCTACGCGGAGCGCCTCAAGAACGACGCCCTGCTGGCCCTGGTCCTTTCGCTCCTGGGCATCATCGTGTACGTGGCCGTCCGCTTCCACAGCCGCTCGATGGGCCTGGCCGCCGTGCTGTGCCTGTTCCACGACGTGGCCGTCACGCTGGGCGTCGTCGCGCTGGCCAACCAGCTCGGCTGGGTCGACGCCAAGATCAACCTGCCGATGGTCGCGGCCTTCCTCACCCTGGTGGGCTTCTCGGTCAACGACACGGTCGTGATCTTCGACCGCATCCGCGAGAACCGCGGGAAGCGGGCGACGATCGACGGCGCGCTCATCGAGTTGAGCATCAACCAGACGCTCGCCCGAACCATCAAGACGTCGGCGACCTTCCTGCTCGTGTGCCTGGCGCTGTTCGCGTTCAACGTGGGGCAGCGCAACGTGCTGGAGGGCTTCTCCTTCATCCTGATCCTGGGCGCGGTGTTCGGCACCTACTCCACGGTGGCGATCAGCGCCCCCCTGCTCCTCTTCCTGCCCTGGCTGTGGGAGCGCATCGGGGCCTACGGCCCGAGCGCCCGACTCCTCAACGCGTGCCTGTCGAAGGCGGCGTTGATCCTGCTCACGCCCCTGGCGGCGCTCCTCTGGGTGGCCTGGGCGCTCGCGTTCGTCGCGGTGGCCTTCATCGTCGGGCTGGTGCTCTTCGTCCCCTGGTCCCTCAACTCCGAGACGGCCAAGGGCGAGGTGCGCGCGGCGTAACCCGGGGCGGCCGCCGCGCCGGCGGGCCGGGGGCCCTATCCCGGGGTCGGCTCGCGCGCCGCCTCGGCCGGCCCCCGGGCCTTGGGCCCGGGGGCCCCCGCCGTTGGCGCGCCGGGGGCCTCGTCGTCGCCCTCGCCCACGGGAACCGGCGCCCCCTCCAGGATCCGCCCGCCCAACTGGACGATGCGGGCCGCGTAGGTGGGCGGGATCTTCAGGCGTACGCGCATCTCGTCGGCGGAGGGGTAGCTCACGTCCTCGACCTCCCCCCACTCGCGCAACTGGGCGAGCAGGCGCCCGTTGCCCGGGTCCCCCGCGACAAGCAGGGTCCGGTGGTGGCGGATCACGTACTCGTGCACGCGCTGGCGCAGCGCCTCGAGGCCCGTGCCCGTGCGGGCGCTGGTGCGCACCGCGTCCGGCACGCGCGCCTCGAGCAGGGCCAGCACGGGCGGGTCCTGCACGCGGTCGAGCTGGTTGAGGACCGCGATGCGCGGGACGCCGCCGGCCCCGATCTCAAAGAGCGTGCGCTCGACCACGTCGATGTGGTCCAGGGCGTCGGGGTCGGCTGCGTCCACCACGTGGAGCAGGAGGTCGGCCTGGCGGGCCTCCTCCAGCGTCGCGAGGAAGGACGAGACCAGGTGGTGGGGCAGGTCGCGGATGAACCCCACCGTGTCGGAGAGGAAGATGCGCTTGCCCGGCGCCACGTCCCACGCGCGGGTGGTGGTGTCCAGGGTGGCGAAGAGCCGGTCCTGGATGAACACCTCGGCGCCGGTCAGGGCCCGCAGCAGCGTGCTCTTGCCCGCGTTGGTGTAGCCGACCAGGCAGGCGGTGAAGAAGCGCTGGCGCGCGGCCGTCTGGCGGACCCGGTGGGCCTGCATCTCCTCCAGGCCCCGCTTGAGCTCGAGGATGCGCCGGCGCACCAGGCGCCGGTCGGTCTCGATCTGCTTCTCGCCCGGGCCGCGCACGCCGATGCCCGCGCGGCCCGTGCCCACCTCGCGGTTGAGGTGCGACCACAGGCGCTTGAGCCGGGGGAGCGCGTACTCCATCTGCGCGAGTTCGACCTGGGCCTTGGCCATGGCGCTGCGCGCGCGGCGCACGAAGATGTCCAGGATCAACTCGGTGCGGTCGATCACCCGCCCCCCCACGGCCTTCTCGAGGTTGCGGGCCTGGGACGGCGAGAGGTCGTGGTCCACGATCACCAGGTCGGCCTCGAGTTCCTTGAGCAGGCGCCCGACCTCCTCGGCCTTGCCCTTGCCGATGAACGTCGCCGGGTCCGGGCGGTCGCGCCGCTGGACGATGCGGGCCACGGCCGTGGCCCCGGCGGTGTCGGCGAGCTGCGCGAGTTCCTGCAGCGGCGGGCGGTAGGAGGTCGGCTCGTCGGGCAACTCGAGGCCCACCAGGATCGCGGCCTCCCGTTCCCCCCGCCCGCGACGGATCTTCGGCTGCGTGTCGAGCTTCACCGGGGGCCTCCCGTAACGAGGGCGGCCGGCGCCGCCAGCGGCTCGACGGCGAGGGCCTCCCCGCGGCGGTGGACGAGCCGCGCCAGCCAGCGGGCGTCGTCGCGCTGCGGCGCGTCCCGGCGGAAGTGCGTCCCGCGGCTCTCCGTGCGCGTCAGCGCCGCCTCGGTGAGCAATCGGGCCACCAGGAGCATGTTGAGGAGGGTCCAGCGGGCCTCCGCGTCGCCGGGGGTGCGCCAGGCGAAACGCTCCCACGCCGCCACCGCCGCGTGCGCCCCGGTGAGGTGGGCGCCGGTGCGCTCGATCCCCGCCTCGCGCCACAACACGGCCTTGAGCGAGGCGCGCAGGTCGTCGGCGTCCATCACGCCGGCCGCCGCCTCGGCGGCGGCGTGGCGTACGCCGATCGGCGCGGGCTTCACGGCGGCGGCGCGACGCGCCCCCTCGCGCCCCGCCCGGCGGCCCATCACGAGGCCTTCGAGCAGGGAGTTGCTCGCCAGGCGGTTGGCCCCGTGCAGTCCGCTGGCGGCCACCTCGCCGGCGGCCAGCAGCCCGGGGACCGCCGTGCGGCCCTGGGCATCCGTGCGCACGCCGCCGATCGTGTAGTGCGCGGCCGGGCGGATGGGGATGCGGTCGCGGGCGATGTCCAGGCCGTGGGCTCGGCACGAGGCCACCACGCCCGGGAAGCGCCGCGCCATGCGCGCCGCGTCCAGGTGCGTGAGGTCCAGGTAGACGCCGGCCACGTCGGGGCGGTTGAGGTGGCGCATGATGGCCCGGCTGATCAGGTCGCGGGACGCCAGCTCCCCGCGCGGGTCGTGGTCCAGGAGGAAGCGCCGCCCGTGGTCGTCCACCACGAACGCGCCCTCCCCGCGCACGGCTTCGGTGATCAGGAGGCGCGGCACCCCCGCGAGGTACAGCGTGGTCGGGTGGAACTGCACGAACTCAAGGTCCTGGAGGGCCGCCCCGGCCCGCCACGCGGCGGCCACGCCGTCCCCCGAAGCCCCCGGCCAGTTGCTGCTCTCCCGGTACACCTGGGCGAATCCGCCGGTCGCCAGGACCACGGCCCCGGCCCAGATGGCGCGCAGGTGGCCCCGGGAGTAGAGCAGCGCCCCGCGGCACACCCCGTCGGGGTCCGTCAGCAGGTCCACGAGGTAGGCCCCCCCCCACGTGTGCACCCGCGGGTGACGGCCCGCGGCCGCCGCCAGCACGTCCCGGATCTCGGCCCCCGTGGCGTCGCCCCGGGCGTGCAGGACCCGCGCGTGGGAGTGGGCCGCCTCCAGGCCGCGGGCGCTCGGGCCCGAGGCCCCCTCCCCCTCGCCGGTGGTCCCCTCCTCGCCGTCAAAGCGGGCGCCCCAGCGCTCGAGGTCCGCGATCCGCTCTGCGGCTTCGGCCGTCACCTCGTGCACCAGCCCCGCGTCGCAAAGGCCCTGGCCCACGGCCAGCGTGTCGGCGGCGTGGGCGGCGGGGGTGTCGGCCGTGCCCGGCAGGACGGCCGCGATGCCGCCTTGGGCCCAGGCGGTGTTGCTCTGGGCCGGGTCGCCCTTGGCCGCCAGCAGCACCCGGGCGCCTGCTTCGGCCGCGGCCAGGGCCGCGGCGTAGCCCGCCACGCCGGTCCCCAGGACCAGCACCTCCGTCAGGTGGTGCGGGAGGCGGAAGGTGTCGAACGCGACCAGGTAGCGCGCGGAGGCCTCGTGCATGTGGGGGCCAGCATACCCGCGCCCACCCGGCCTCCGGCTTCCCTGCCCTCCCCCGGGCTCCGCTCGGGCCTACCGGCGCGCCCCGCGCGCGCGCCCGCGGGGGCCGGCCGGGCGCCCGTGGGCGCGCGTCCCCCCGGTTGCCCGCGGGGCCGCCCTGGCTACACTCCGCCCTTCGCCCCGTCCGCGGGGCGATCGGGCGCATAGCTCAGCTGGCCAGAGCGCCGCCCTGATAAGGCGGAGGTCCGTGGTTCGAGTCCACGTGCGCCCACCATCCCTGAAGGCCGGGCCGGCGCGCCCAGGACGCCACCCGGGATCGGGCGCGGACCCTTGGGGGGCGTAGCTCAACTGGCTAGAGCGCCGGCTTTGCAAGCCGGAGGTTAGGGGTTCGAGCCCCCTCGCCTCCACCACGGCCCGCAGCCCCGGCCCGGCGCCGCCGCGCGTCGGGCGCTACTTCGCGCTGTACTTGAGGTCCATCTCGAGAAGCCACTCGCCCTCGGCGCTGCGCCGGGAGTACATCTGCAGCCGCGCCTTGCCTTCCACCGGGAGCGTCCAGACCCACTTCTGCGGAAGGCGCATCGTGCCCGGGCCCTGCCACTCGCCCAGGACGGTGACGGTGCCCGCCGCCTCGCCCGGCGCGCCGCGCATCACGCTGAAGTGGGACGCCATGCCGTCGATCCAGAACGATTCGTACTCGCCCCGGACGTTGTTGAAGCCCAGGTAGCCGGTCCCCTCGAAGGTCGCGCCGCCCATGTCGCCCGCGTAGTCCATCTTGAGGAAGCGACCGCCCAGGACCATCGCGTGCGTCGCGCGCCCCTTGGACTTCATCTCGCCGCTCTCCATGTAGAAGGTGGCGTCCACGTCCCACGTTCCGCACAGCGCCGCGAGCGCCTGGTGGCGCTCGCCCGGCTGGCCCTTCTCCATCATCCACGCCCACAGCTCCTGCTCGCCCATGGGCGGGTCGTCTTCGCTGAAGGCCGCGCCGGCGACGAGGCCGAGCGCGCCGACGAGGAGGAGGGAGCCGACGAGGAGGGCGCTGCGCATGGGGGAACTCCGGGATCCAACGGGCCGGCCACGAATGTGCCGGACGGAGGAGGCCGGGGGCCCCCCGTCCGGGACGCGCCCAGAGGGTAGCGCCGGGCCGCCAGGGCGTCCACGGCGGCCGGCGCCCGCGCCCCGCGAGGCGCGTCGCGCGGGCGCGCCACACCGCGGGCGCAAAAACGACGCGAGGCCGACGGGAAACTCCCGTCGGCCCCGCGCAAACAAACGCCCGGCATTGACCTACTTTCCCGCCGTAAGGCAGTATCATCGGCCCCGCAGGCTTAACGGCCGAGTTCGGAATGGGATCGGGTGTTTCCCTGCAGGTATGGACACCGGGCAAAGCGGTGCCTGCCCGCGCGCCGCCGACGCGCGCGCGCATCGGCCGGCTGCACCGGCAGCAAGAAGAGAATGGGGGCTCGCGGAACGGGTCCGCCTCCCGGCGCCAAAGCGCCGGTCGATCAAGTGCTGGCCCATCAGCATTTGGGCTCTCGATGAATCGTGGCCTTCCATCAACGGCTGCCCCGGTGATCGAGGCGCCCGAAAACGGGCGCTCGCGCACAAGGGGCCTGCCGGGCCGCAAGGACCCGGCCGGCACTTTTTTCCCTCGAAGCGCCCCCACCGGCCACCGGTCCGAGGACCGAGGGCCCGCCGCGCCAGGCGCGACGCATCCAGGAGGGCGTGTGAAGGGAAAGTGGTCAAGCCGAT
>JAPKHB010000138.1 GCA_026647295.1 Planctomycetota bacterium
AGGTGCGTGTCGAGCCGGCCGCGGCGCCGGACCAGGGGGTGGCGATCGTCGTGCGCGTGCTTGGGGCGGACGGCCAGCCGGTTGCCGCCGGCCAGGTGACCCTGCACCGCGTTCGGGATCGGTCGCGCGGGTCCTCGAGCACGGCGCTGCGGGGCGGGCGCGCCGAACTGCGCGCCGGGGACCTGGAGGGCGCGCAGTTGTGGGTCGAGGTGTACGAGGTGCCGGGACACGCCGCGCACCTCGCCGGGCCGCTCGCGGCCGCGACCGACGAAGTGGTCCTGCGCCTGGAACGCGAGCGGACGCTCGTCGGCGTCGTGCTCGGGCCCGAGGGGCCGGTCGCGGGCGCCCGCGTCGAGGCCACGCCGGCAGCGGAGCCCGGGCGGGCCTTCGAGCCCCGCGCCCATGGCGCCGCGTATGCCGACGCCGCGGGGCGTTTCGAGATCGGGGGGCTGGGGGACCTCGACTACGCCCTGACCGTGCGCCCGCCGCCAGCGCTGCTGCAACCTGCGGAGGAACTGGTGGCGCGGCCCGGCGGCGCGCCGCTGCGCATCGTCCTACGGGCGGGCGCGCAGGCGACGCTGCGCGTGCTGGACCCCGCGGGCGCGCCGGTGGCCGAGGCCACGGTGAGCGTGGCCGGCGGAGCCGAAGGCGGGGCCTCGCCGTCGAACCCGCGCCGGCCGGCCGGCCCGCGGGCGCAACCGACCGACGGCGAGGGGCGCGTGCGCTTCCAGGGCCTGGATCCGGAGCGGCCCCTGCGGCTCGCCGTGCAGCCCCCCGCGGGTCGGACCGACCTGCGCGGGCTGACGCTCGATCCATGGACCCCGCGCGACGAGACGCTGCGCCTGCCCCGCGCGTTTCGCATCCACGGGCGCGTGGTGGACGAGCGGGGCCAGCCCGTCCCCGCCGGGGCGGTCCTGTACGCCCTGGAGGTCGACCCGGCCACGCCTCCGACCGGCTGGACCCATGCCGCGGTCGGGCCGACGGGCGAGTTCGAGATCGGAGGCCTCGCGGAGGGGACCTACCTCCTGCGCGCCCAGCCTCCCGGCCTGGCGCCCTTTGCGCCCGGCGTGGAGGCGACCCGGGTGGAGGCGGGGGCGAGCGGCGTGCTGCTGCGGGTCGAGTTGCGCGGCGTCTTGACGCTTCGGCTGGCGGACGCCGCGGACGTGGGACACGCCCTGGGACACGTGGTCGCGGCGGGGGAGCGCCACTCCGTTCGGGCGGGCCCCGACGGGCTCGTCTATCTCGCGGGCCTGGACCCCGAGAAGCGCTACACGCTCGTGTTCCTCGGCCTGTCCGACGGGCGCTGCGTATTCGAGACGGACCTCGTGCCCGACGGCCGCGAGCGCGCGCTGCGCCTGCGCCGCGGCGCCCCGATCGAGGTCCGCGTGAGCGGCGCCCCCGCGGGCGCCTCCGTCCGCCTGGAGGTCGAGTTCGCGCCGGGGGTCTACGTCTTCCTGCCGGCCCGCAACGAGGACGACCGCTGGGTCGCGGACGGCGTGCCCGAAGGCCGCTGGCGCCTGCGCGCGCGGGCGCCCGCCGGCGGCACCTGGGTCGAGGGCACGGCGGAAGGGACGACCGGCGGGACGGTCGCCATCGCGCTGCAGCCCGCGGCCCGCTGACCTCGATTGACCCTACCGAGCCAGGCTCCGGTGCATCATTCGACGCGCGCGGCGTCGATCGGAACCCGGCTCCGCCGGGGCATCGCCGCCGGGCCGCCGGCTTCGGCTGGCACGGCCGCGCTCCTTCCCCCACAATCGGACGGGTGAAGAGCGCCCCCCGCGACTTGAGCGAGTTCGAAAGCCACGTGGTGGTCCGGCGGCTCACGCCCCAGGACTACGAGGCCGTGGTCGCCCTCCAGGCGGCCTGCTTCCCGGGCATGCCGACCTGGAAGCGCGAGCAGTTCGACAGCCAACTCTCCACCTTCCCGCCCGGGCAGCTGTGCGTCGAGTACGACGACGAGATCGTCGCCTCGTCGTCCAGCCTGATCGTCGACTTCGACCTCTACTCCGAGTGGCACAACTGGAAGGAGATCGCCGACAGCGGCTACATCCGCAACCACACGCCCAACGGCGACACGCTCTACGGGATCGAGATCATGGTCCACCCGGAGTACCGCGGGCTGCGCTTGAGCCGCCGGCTGTACGAGGCCCGCAAGGACCTGGCCCGCGAGCTCAACCTCGCCCGCATCATCATCGGCGGGCGCATCCCCGGGTACGGACGCCACGCCGACCGGATGAGCGCGCGCGAGTACGTCGAGGCCGTGATGCGCAAGTCCCTGCATGACCCCGTCCTCACGGCCCAGATCGCCAACGGCTTCACCCTCAAGCAGCTCATCCCGAACTACCTCCCCTCGGACGAGGACTCGCGGGGCTTCGCCACGTTCCTCGAGTGGGTCAACCTGGACCACCGCCCGCCCAGCCACCGGCGCATGCGGGCGGTGTCGCTGGCGCGCATCGCCGTCGTGCAGTACCAGCTCCGCTCGATCTCCTCCTTCGAGGAGTTCGCCCAGCAGTGCGCCTTCTTCGTGGACACCGCCTCGGAGTACCGCTCCGACTTCGTGCTCTTCCCCGAGTTGTTCACGACGCAACTCCTCTCGTTCGTCGAGGAGAAGCGTCCGGGGCTGGCGGCCCGCGCCCTGGCCGGGTTCACCCCCCAGTACCTCGAGATGTTCACCGACCTGGCCATCAAGCACAACGTGAACATCGTCGGCGGGTCGCAGTTCGACGTCGTGGGCGACCGGCTCTACAACGTGGCGTACCTGTTCCGCCGGGACGGGTCCCTGGAGCGCCAGGCCAAGCTGCACATCACGCCCAGCGAGCGCAAGTGGTGGGGCGTCGAGCCGGGGGAGCGGCTGCGCATCTTCGCGACCGACCGCGGCAAGGTGGCCATCCTGATCTGCTACGACATCGAGTTCCCGGAGCTGGGGCGCATCGCGGCGAGCCAGGGCGCCGACCTGATCCTGGTGCCCTTCAACACCGACGAGCGCGCCGGTTACCTGCGTGTGCGGGCCTGCGCGCAGGCCCGGGCGGTCGAGAACGAGGTCTACGTGGCGATCAGCGGCTGCGTGGGCAACCTGCCCTTCGTGCCCAACGCCGACATCCACTACGCGCAATCGGGCATCTACACCCCGTCCGACTTCGCCTTCGCCCGCGACGGGATCGCCGCCGAGTGCACGGCCAACATCGAGACGATGATCATCCGGGACGTGGACGTCGAGGCGCTGCGCCGCCATCGCTACACCGGAACGGTGCAGAACTGGAAGGACCGCCGCACCGACCTGTACCGCATCGAGTACGGCGACGGCCATGACCGCCACACGATCTGACGGCGCCCCCGGGCTCGTGCTGGCCCAGCTCGGAACGCCCGCGGCGCCGACGCCGCGGGCCGTCCGGCGCTACCTCGCCGAGTTCCTCTCCGACCGTCGGGTCGTGGACCTTCCGCGCTGGAGGTGGTGGCCCGTCCTGCACGGGATCGTGCTGCGCGTGCGGCCGCGCCGCAGCGCCGCGCTGTACCGCCGGATCTGGACCGGCCGCGGCTCGCCGCTGCGCGTCCACACCGAGGACCTGGCACGGCGCCTGGCCGCGGAGCGGGCCGGCCCGGTGGCCGTGGGCATGCGCTACGGCGGGCCGACGATCGCGACGGCCCTGGACGGGTTGGTGGCCTCCGGCGCCGGGACGCTGCACGTGCTGCCGCTCTTTCCCCAGTACAGCCGCACCACGACCGGCTCGATCGAGGACGCCGTCGCGGCGTGGAGCGCTGGAGGGGGGCGCCCGGCGACCGTGCTCGGCGACTTCGCCGACCACCCGGCCTACCTCGCGGCGCTGGCCGGGTCGGTGCGGGCGGCGGGCGTCATGCCCACGCCGAAGGCCCCCCTCCTCGTCTCCTTCCACGGCATCCCCGCGCGCTACGCCCGGGCGGGCGACCCGTATCCGGAACGCTGCGCGGCGACCGCCGAGGGGCTCGCGCGCACGCTGGGCCTCGAGCCCGGGGCCTGGCGGATCGTCTACCAGAGCCGCTTTGGCCGCGAGCCCTGGCTCGGTCCGGCGCTCGACGCGACCCTGGCGGCCCTCCCCGCAGAGGGGATCCTCGAGGTGGCGGTGATCTCGCCCTCCTTCTTCGCCGACTGCCTGGAGACGCTCGACGAGATCGGACGGGAGGCCCGCCACACCTTTCTCGCCGCGGGCGGCGGGCGCTTCACGCGCGTGCCGTGCCTCAACGCGGACGACGGCGCGCTGGCGACGCTACGCGCGCTGCTCTGACGCCGCCGCCGCACCCAGCGCCACCACCCGCCGCACGGGCGCGGGTCCCAGCGCGGGCGCCGCGACGACGAGCGTCCCCGCGTAGCCCGCCAGCGCCCCGTTCACCGCGGCGAGCCCCGGCTCGTCCAGCGCCGCGTAGGGCTCGTCCAGCAGCAGCAACTCCGGCTCGACGGCGAGCGCGCGGGCGATCGCCACCCGCCGGCGCTCCCCGCCCGAAAGGTCCCGGGCCCGGCGCCCGGCCAGGTGGTCGGCCCCGAGCGCGGCGAGCCAGCGCCCGGCCCCGGCGGCCGGACGCCGCGCGAGGGAGAGGGCGTAGGCCACGTTCGCCTCCGCGCTGCCCGAGAGCATCCACGGGCGCTGGTGCACCAGCACGGCCCGCCCCGGGGGCGGCAGGCCCGTCAGGCGCCCCCGCGTGGGCGCGAGCAGCCCGGCGAGCACGCGCAGCAGCGTGGTCTTCCCGCTGCCGTTGCGGCCCGTGACCCCGAGCCGCTCGCCGGGGGCGATCGCGAGGTGGGGCAGGTCGAGCGCCGTCACCGCGCCGAAGCGAACCAGCAGGTCCCGGGCCTCGATCATCGCCGACGCTCCCGCTCCAGGCGCCCGGCGACCAGCATCACCAGCAGGGCGATGCCCAGGAGGATCAGCCCCGGCGCGAGCGCGGCCCCGAAGCGCCCCCGCGACAGGTCCAGGACCACCGTCGAGGCCAGCGTGCGCGTCTCGAGTTCGAGGTTCCCCCCGACGGTGACCGCCACGCCGAGTTCCGAGAAGCAGCGCGCAAAGGCCGTGAGCAGCGCCGCGGCCAGGGGAAGGCGCACCTCGCCCAGCACGGTGAGGAGCGTGCGGGCCCGGCCCGCCCCCAGCGTGCGCGCCGTCTCGGCCACCACCGGGTCCAGTTGGGCGACCGCGGCGTGGGTCAGCGCGCCGAGCACGGGGAACGCGAGCAGGAACTCGCCGGCCACGATGGCCTGCTGGGTGTAGAGCTGGTCGATCGACCCGAGCGGCCCCTGGCGGCTCAAGAGGCCGTAGACCACGAGGCCCACCACCACCGTGGGCGTGAACATCCCCCACCGCAGGAGGAGCACCTGGGTCCGGGCGAGCGGCGGGCGGCACAGCGCGAGCCAGGCCCCGTAGGGCAGCGCCAGCGCGGCCGCCAGCAGGACGGCCGTGAGCGTGCACGCCACCGAGTTGTAGGCCGCGTGGAGCACGGCCCGGTCGCCGCGCGCGATCAGCCGCACCGCCTCCTCGACGCCCTCCCAGAGGAAGTCCACGGGCTACTCGCGGGCGAGGGGGTGGAAGAGCACCTCGCCCCCGACCCGAAAGGCGCCGATCCGGGCCTGGCCCTCCGGCGAGGTGAGCCAGTCCAGCAGCCGGCGCGCGCCCTCGGCGTTCACGTGCGGGTGCCGGGCGGGGTTCACGAGGATCACCCCGTAGGGGTTGCGCAGGCTCGGGTGCCCTTCGACGAGCACGGCGAGGTCCGGGCGCGGCGCCATCGCAAGCCAGGTGCCGCGGTCGGCGAGCACGTACGCCTGCTTCTGGTGGGCGACCTCGATGCACCGCGCCATGCCGTCGCCCGCCTTGAGGTAGCCCCGGCGCCGCTCGGGGTCGACCCCGACGCGCGCCCACAGCGCGCGCTCCTTGAGGTGGGTGCCGGACTCGTCGCCGCGGGACAGGAAGGTCGCCCCGCGCTCGAGCACCCGGGCGAGCGCCGCGCCCGGATCCTCCATCCCGCGGATCCCGGCCGGGTCGTCCCGGGGGCCGAGGACCACGAAGTCGTTGGACATGAGGTCGCGCCGGTCGACGCCGTGCCCGGCCGCCAGGAACGCGTCCTCCTCGGCGCGCGCGTGCACCATCACGAGGTCGCAGTCCCCGCGCCGGCCGAGGGCCAGCGCCTGTCCCGTACCCACCGCGATCACCTGCACGCGGAGTCCCTCGCGCGCCTCGAACGGCGCGAGCAGCCACGCGAGCAGTCCGCTGTTGGCCGTGCTGGTCGTGGTCGCCAGGCGCAGCCGGCCCGCGGCGGGCGCCGGCGGGGCGGGGTCGAGCGCCCAGAGCCCGGCGAGCCCGAGGGCGACGAGAACCGCGATCGCTCCGGCGCGGCGCACCTACGCGGGCTCCACCCGCAGCGCCGAGTACTTGAACCCCGGGATCTTCCCGTAGGGGTCCAGCGCGTCGCTGGTGAGCAGGTTCCCCGCCGCCTCGCGGAAGCCAAAGGGCAGGAACACGCTCCCCGGGGACGTCGCGCGGCTGGCCTCGACGCGCACGCGCACGCTGCCCCGGCGGGTGGTCAGGCGCACGAAGCTCCCGTCCGCGATGCCCAGGCGCGCGAGGTCGTCGGGGTGGATCTCGCAGGTCGCCTCCGGGCGCAGGGCGTCCAGCGCCTTGGACCGGCGGGTCATCGTCCCGGTGTGCCAGTGCTGGAGCGATCGGCCCGTGTTGAGGATGAAGGGGAACTCCGCGTCGGGGAGCTCGGCGGGGTCCATGAACTCGGCCGGGGAGAACTTCCCGCGGCCGCTGGGCGTCGGGAATCCGTCGCCGAAGAGCACGACCTCGCCGTCCCCGGCGGCCGGATCCGCGCACGGCCACAGCTTGCCCGGCCCGCGCAGGTGTTCGTAGGTCAGGCCGGCGTAGGAGTCGTTCAACGTCAGGAACTCGTTCCAGACGTCCTCGACGTCGCGGTAGGGCTGCGGGTGCCCCATGCGCGCCATCACGTCGCACAGGATCTGCCAGTCGAGGCGCGCCTCCCCGGGCGGCCGCAGGGCCGCGACGCCGAGCTGGACGCGCCGGTCCGTGTTGGTGTAGGTGCCCGTCTTCTCGAAGTACGAGGTGGCCGGCAGCACGACGTCGGCCGCCTCGGCCGTCTCGGTGAGGAAGATGTCCTGCACGACCAGGAAGTCGAGCCGGCAAAACGCCTCGCGGGCCTGGCTCACGTCGGGGTCCGACAGGAACGGGTTCTCCCCGAGGATGTACATGCCCTTGAGGCGGCCCGCCTTGGCGGCGTGGCACACCTCGACCACCGTGAGCCCCGGCCGCGGATCCAGCGCGACGCCCCAGGCCCGCTCGAAGCGCTCCCGCGCGGCCGGGTCGCCGACGGGGGCGTAGTCCGGGAAGACCATCGGGATCAGCCCGGCGTCGCTCGCGCCCTGGACGTTGTTCTGGCCCCGCAGCGGGTGGAGCCCCGTGCCGGGCCGGCCGACGTTGCCCGTGAGCAGGCACAACGAGATCAGGCAGCGGGCGTTGTCGGTGCCGTGCAGGTGTTGCGAGATGCCCATGCCCCAGAAGACGATCATCGACCGGGCCTTGCCGATCGTGCGCGCGAGGTCGCGCAGGCGCGCCGCGTCCACCCCGCAGATCGGGGCCGCCATCTCCGGCGTGTAGCGCGCGACCGTGGCCCGCAGGGCCTCGAAGTTCTCGGTGTAGCGCTCGACGTAGGCGCGGTCCTCCAGGCCCTCGGCGAGGATCACGTGCATCAGGGCGTTGTAGAACGCCACGTCGCTGCCGGGCTTGAGGCGCACGAACTCGCCGTGGTCGGCGATCGCGGGCCGGTACGGGTTGACCACGATCAGCCGCGTGCCCCGGCGCGCCGCTTCCTTGAAGAAGGTGGCCGCGACCGGGTGGTTGTCGGTGGTGTTGCTGCCGGCGATCAGCGCGACCTCGGCGTTCACCACGTCGGAGTAGACCGTGGTGACGGCGCCGGAGCCGATGGTCTCGAGCAGCGCGGCCACGCTGGAGGCGTGGCACAGGCGCGTGCAGTGGTCCACGTTGTTGGTGCCGAAGGCCGTGCGCACCATCTTCTGGAAGAGGTAGGCCTCCTCGTTCGAGCACTTCGCGCTGCCGAAGCCGGCCAGGGCCCCGGGGCCGTGGGTGTCGCGGATCGCCGCGAGCCGCGTCGCGACGAGGTCCAACGCCTCCTCCCAGGTGGCCTCCCGGAAGGCCCCGAGGGCCTGCTCGTAGTCGGCGTAGACCCGCTCGCGGCGCACGCCGTCGGGCGCGCCGCGCAGGTCGGCCGTGAGCAGCCGCTTGGGGTAGTGTCCGGGCTTGCGGATGAGGGGGCGGGTCAGCCGGTGGGGGTGCGTGGCGTAGTCGAAGCCGTAGCGCCCCTTCACGCACAGGCGGCCTTCGTTGGCGCTGGGGCGCCGGCCGTCGGCGAACACGACCTGGTTGGCCTGTTCGTCCACGTGGTAGGTCACGGCGCAGCCCACCCCGCAGTAGGGGCACACGCTGTCGACGGGCTTGAGGCGCGCGCGGGGCCGAAGGCCGACGGTGAGGGGCTTGTTGGTGAGCGCGCCGGTGGGGCAGGCGGCCACGCACTCCCCGCACTCCACGCAGGTCGACGCGCCCATCGGGCCGTCCAGGTCGAACCCGATGCGCGTCCCGTAGCCCTTGCCCGTGCGCCCGATCACCCAGTTGCCCTGCACGTCGTCGCAGGCGCGGATGCAGCGGTCGCACAGGATGCAGGCCTGGTGGTCGACCGCGATGACCTTCGAACTCGCGTCGGCCGGCCGGCCGTTCCCGGAGGGGAAGCGCCCGCGCTCCGCGCCCAGTTCGCGGGCGAGGTCCATCAACTCGTCGTCCGCCGTGGTCGCCTCCCGGGCGCTTTGGGCGGGTTGGTCGGCGAGCAGCAGCTCGGTGAGGACCTTGCGGCTGCGATGCACGGCGGGGGAGTCGGTGCGGACCTCCATGCCGGCCTCGACCCGGCGCACGCAGGAGGCCTGGAGCGTGCGCGCCCCCTTCACCTCCACCACGCACATCCGGCACACGCCGACCGGCTCCAGCCGCGGGTCGTGGCACAACACGGGGACCGCAAGCCCCATCTCGCGGGCCGCCTGCCAGATCGTGTAGTGCTCCGGCACGCTGACCTCGCGGCCGTCGATCGCCAGCGTGACGCGGCCCACTGCGCCCAGATGGCTCGACGAGGTGGCCACGCCGGCCTGTTCAGACCGGCGCAGCGCCGGCCCGAGGCCGAACCCCAACCCGCCGACGACGAGCAGCGTGGCCAGCGCCGCCAGCCCAC
>JAPKHB010000139.1 GCA_026647295.1 Planctomycetota bacterium
CACGATGCGCAGCAACGCCATGCCGATCACCGCCGCCGGATAGGTTGCGGCGATGGTCATGCCGGCCTTCAAGCCCAGGTAGGCATTCGCCGCGCCCAGCACCACCGACATCACCAGGCCGATGAGCAGGGCGCGCATGGTGAATTCCGACATGGAGGATTCCGGCGGAACATAGGGTTTGTAGGTGGGGGCTGCACCACCCGTGGATTTGACTTCAGCCATGATTGTCTCCTTCGTTGAGATGGAAATCTGAAGCATCACCATGCTGACCGTGCCCGGCCGGATTATCCTTTGCTGTTCTGCAGGGGCTTGCCGCCGGGGATCGAGTTGGCGCGCGGTGCACGGCGTGCGGCGGTTGGCACCGCTGCCGGCAACAGACTGCAACGGTGCAGAACAGGCCTCCGGGCAGGAATGTGGTTTAAGTTATGGTCGCCAAAATGATGGATGAAGACTGCGGTGGGAATCGTGAAGCCAGGATTACGGGCTTGCATTTCGCATTCGGCATGCGACACCTCCCTCTCTCAGTTTGGTTGCGCCGGCCTTCGGTGAAGTTTGGGTGGGAGAAGGCTGCGGCATCCGGTCAAACGGCTCGTTCGATCATACGCTCATACGCTCCTCGTGGTGGGGTGGTCCGAAAAGGCGGGGGCAATATACCGATCAGCGCGCTCGGGCGCAAGCCCTTTGTCGCAAGCAGGCGGGAAGCGCATTGGCTCATAAATATTGTTACCGAAGGTTTTTTGAAATGGCGTCGTTGCCTCATAATATGTGTTACCCAATCGTGGAGCCATACTATGAGCAAGAAGTCAATTCACGAGTACGTGCAGGCTATCCTGGAGCGCTATCGCCGTGCCGGTCGCAACACCAAAAAAGCCCTGCTCGATGAGTTTTGTCAGATTTGTGGTTTTCATCGGAAACATGCCATTCGACGAGGACCCTGCGCGCGCGACGCGCGCGCGCGGGGCGCTCGAGCTCGTGCCGGTGCCATGGGAGTGACGACCCCTGGGCGCTGGCGGGCCCTCCGTGTCGCCAACGCCCGGAGGTTGCACCCATGCTCTCGACGCTCCCGTTCCGTCCCCTCCGACCGGCCGCCTTCGGCCGCGTCGCGCTCCTGCTCGGCGCCCTGCTCCTCTTGCCCAGCCCCGCGGCCGACGCGGGCGGCGGGGCGCACCCGTACTTCCACGACGGCGGCGCGCTCACGTGGTTCACGCACTACGCGGACGCCTGCCGTGCCGCCGAGCAGGACGGCAAGCTGGTGTTCATCGAGTACGGGCGCCAGCGCTGCACCAACTGCCGGCGCCTGGCCAGCGAGGTGCTGGCCGAGCGCGGCGTGCGCGCGCGCATCGGCCGCATCGCCATCGGCCTGGCCGCGGAGTGCGACCAGCCCGAGCGCGAGGTCTCCCAGATCCTGTACGCCAACCTGCGCAACCCGCGCGTGCTGCCCTTCGTGGGCTTCGTCACGCCCGAAGGGCGGTGGGTCACCGGGTTTTGCGGCGGCATCCACGTGGCCGGCTTCCAGGCCCACCTGGCGCGCGCCGAGCGCGAGCACGCGCGGCGGACGGGCGCGGCCCGCACTCCGGCGCCGCGCGCCGCGACCGCGGACGCGCCGCGGCCGGCTCCCGCGGCCCGCGACCTTCCGGGCCCGGTGGTGAAGCGCCCCGGCGCCCCGGCCGCCCCCGCGCCCCAGGCGCGGCCGGCGGCGCCCGCCGCCCCGCCCTGCGCCGCCGAGGAGGAACTGCCGCAGCACTACAGCGGCGAGGAGCACTGCGACCTGTTCCCCGAGGACTGCTGCCCGGGCGGCCAGTGCGCGCCGCCTCCCTGCGGGCCCTTGAGCGGCCTGCTCGACACGCCCGAGCCGGCGGTCCCGCCCACGGCGGCCCGCCCGGACCCGGCGCCGCCCACCGCCGCGTGGCCGCCGCCCGCGCCGGACGCCGCGCCGCGCGTGGCGCAGCCCACGGAGGTGTACCCCGCGCCGGTCCACGCGGCCCTGCCCCCGCCCACGGCGCTCGAGGGCAGCCCCGACGCCCCGGCCGGCACGCCCCCCGCGCCCGCGGCCCCGGAGGTGGAGGGGGACGCCCCGGCGGCGCCCGCGCTCGCCCACGCCCGTGCCGGCGCGGCGCGCGCCCCGCTGCGCGCGGCCGGGACGGCCCGTCCGCAGCGCGCGGGCAGCGGCGCCTACGCCCAACTCGTGCGGGAGGCCGAGGAGGCCGCCCGCGCCGAGGACTGGGGCGAGGTGATCCGCTACACCCGCGACGGCACGCAGGAGGACGAGCGCCTCGACGCGCTCAACCGCCTCGCCCACCGCTGGGCCCACGACCAGCTCGCCGCGGCGGTGCGCGCGGTCGAACGCGGCGAGTACGCCGCGGCCCGGGCCCTCATCGAGGGCGTGGCGCGCCACATGCGCGGCGAGCCCGAGGGGGTGGACGCCGAGCGCGGACTGGAGGCCGTCGAGACCGTGCAGCACCTGGGCTACCTGCCGGGCGACAGCGCCGTGCGCAAGGCGGTGCGCCGCAGCATGTACGAGAAGTTGCGCGGCACGCGCTGGGCCCCGCTGTTCAGCAGCACCACCTGACCCGAGTCCCGCAGGGCGGGCCGGGCCGCTGGATCGGGAGGGGGCGCCTACGCCGTGGGCGCTCCGAGCTCCAGCCTCGGCCCGCCCTCGGCGAACGCTTCGAAGGCGTCCAGGTCCACGACCTGGTTCTCGCCCAGGCCGTGGTGCGCGAGCCACAGCAGCACGCGCGCCAGCCCGACGTAGCCAGCGGCGTTGCCCTTGAGCCGCACCACCGCGCCGTCCTGGTGCAACTCCGCGCGCAGCCGCCCCCCCTCCATCCAGCACTCCTCGACGCGCAGGCCGGGTCGGGTCTCGCTCATGGCCGGGCTCCTCGCTCCCCTTCGGCGATTGTGCGGACGCGCGCCCGATCCCCCAACGGCCTTCCGTGCGCGGCCGGTAGACTCGCCCCCGCATGAGCCGCCCGCGCCTTAGCCTCCGCCGCTGGCTCGGGGTCGCCGCGCTGCTGCTCCTGCTCGCCCTGCTGCTCGAGTTGAACCGTTTCTTCCCGGGCACGTGGCCCGGGGGCGGATCGCACGGCGCCCCGCGCCCCGGCGCCGACGCCGCCGGGGCGGCGGCCCCCGACCCGGCCCGGGTGGCGCCGCCCGGGGGGCTGCCGGCGGACGGGCTCCCGCACGCCGGCGTGCGCGTCAGCCTGCGCCTGGCCTCCGGGCGGCCGGCAACCGATCTCCGGGTGGCGGCCGAGGGAGACCCCGCCGGCGAGGTCTCCGCCGACCCCGCCGGCACGCTCGGGCTGCGCCCGCCGCTGGGCGAAGGCTTTGGCGTCCGGGCCGCCGGGGGAACCCTGCACCATCGGGCCGGGGCCGCCGCCCGGGAGTGGGTGGTGTACCTGCCGAGCCACCCGCTGCCCGGGGAGGCCGAGCCCGGGGAGGTGCGCCTGGTGGTGCGCCAGGCCGAGGACGGCGCCCCGCTCGAAGGCGCCGAGGTCCGCCGGCGGGACGCCCCGGGGGCGCTGCGCACCGACGCAGGGGGCGAGGCGCCGCTCCCGCACCTCCCCGTGCGGGCCGAGGTCGAGATCCGGGCGCCGGGGCGGCGCAGCGAACGCCACTGGCTCTCGGGCCTGGAGCCCGGACGCGTGGAGGTGCGGCTGGAGCGCGTGCAGGCGGTCGAGTTGCCCGGGGCGGACTGGGAGTCGCCGCGGCTCGTCGATCCGCTGGCGGACGGCCCCCCGCTGCCGCTCGCGCGCGATCCGCAGCGCGGGCTGTGGCGTGCCGAGGTCGAGGCCGGTCGCGCCGCGCGGCTCCTGGTCGTGGGCCAGCGCCGCCGGGGGGCCGGCCTCGAAGGGGTCGCCCAGCCGCTGGTCGCGGCCCTGGCGGGCGCGGCGCCCCCCCCGGGGCGCCCGGTCCGGCTGCGCGTGCTGGGCGTCCGCGACCACGCGCCGCTGGCCGGCGTACGCGTGCGGGCGCGCGCGCGCCCGCCGCTCGGGGGCAGCGCGGCCGAGACCCCGTTCGAGGTCTTGAGCGAGGCCACCTCGAACGCCGCCGGCGAGGTCGACCTCTGGGTCCCCGCCGGCGCGCCCTTCACCCTGTCCTCCGAGCACCCCCTCCACGCGCCCCGCGCGCGGGCCTACCTGGCCGAGGACGCGACGGACCGGATCGACTGGGCCCTCGAACCGGCGTTGCACGCGCCGATCGAGGTGGTCGACGAGCGCGGCGCGCCGCTCGCGGGGGCCCAGGTGCTGGCACGCCAGGACGCGGCGGTCGGCGGCGCGCGCGCGCGCGGAACCTGTGACGCGGCGGGCCGGATCGAGGTCGGGCCGCTGGCCCCGGGCGAGGCGGAGGTGTTCGCCCGCGCCGAGGGCCACGCCTGGGCGCGGGCGGCCATCCGCGTCGGACCCGCCATGGGCAGCGTGCGGCTCGTGCTGGCGCCGGGGGACCGGCTGCGCCTCAAGGTCGAGGACCACGTCGGCCGGCCGCTCGCGGGCGTGCGCGTGCTGCTCCACCCCGAACCGCCCGGGCCCCCCTGGGTGGAGCCGCCCGACGCGCCGCCCCTGGAGACCGACGCCGACGGCGGGCTCGTGGTGGACTTCCTGCCCCGGGTCGCGTTCCGCGCCGAACTCCTGCGCGAGGGCTACCGCCCCGAGCGCCTCCACGGACTGTGGCCGGGCCCGGCGCTGTACTTCGCCACGCTGCTGCGCTGATCCGCGTCGCGCCCCGCCCGCGCCCGGCCGGGGCCCTACACGGCCACCGCGTCGAGCACGCGCCGGGCCCACAGTTCGAGCAGGACCAGCGCGTGGATCGTCTGCCCGGCGTCCAGGTGCCCGCGCAGGTGCTGCTGGAGGAGCCGGCGCGCGCCCACCGGCGCGAGCCAGCCCCGCTCGCGGGTGCGCCGGTCCAGCAGCACCTCCTCGGCCAGCGGGCGCAGGGCGCCGCGGTACAGCGCGTCGACCGGGAAGCCAAAGCCGCGCTTGGCCACGCGCGCCAGGCCGGGGTCCACGTTGGCCCGCACGTAGGCGCGCAGGACCTGCTTCTGCCGGCCCCGCCGCAGGCTGCCGCGGTGGTCCAGGTCGTGGGCCGCCCGGCGCACGCGCGAGTCCAGGTAGGGATGCCGCCCCTCCACCGCGTGGGCCATGAAGGCGCGGTCCTCCTTCACCAGCAGGTCGTCGGGCAGGTAGCGCACGAAGTCCTCGGCCATGGCCTCCGCGGCGCTTTCGGGTCCCGGGCGGGGCAGGGGCCGGGCCGCGGCCTCGAGCGCCGGCCCGAGCACGGCGGCGAGTTCGGCGACGGGCTGCAGGCGCAGCAGGCCGCGGTACAGCCCCTCGGGGTCGCCGCTGGCGGCCAGGAGCCGCGCCCCCTGCGGCGCGTGACGCGAAAGGAGTTGGGCCACGGGGCGGCGCAGGAAGGCGGGCACCTGGCGCAGCCAGGGCCCGGCGCCGAGCAGCCAGTAGCGCCGGTAGCCGCCGAACACCTCGTCGCCCCCGGTCCCGGTGAGCGCGACGCGCAGGCTGCGCCCCATGGCCCGCCCGAGGCCCCAGGTGGGCACGGCGCTCGCGTCGGCGAAGGGTTCGTCGAAGGCCGCCACGGCGCCGAGCACCCAGGGGGTGGGGTCGGCGGGGCAGGGGACCAGTTCGTGGGTGAGGCCGAGGCGCCGGGCCGTCTGGCGCGCGCGGCGCGACTCGTCGAAGGCCGGCCAGCCGGGGTAGGCCAGCGTGAAGGCGGGGGGCGCTCCGACCTCCGCGGCCAGCACCGCCAGCAGCGCGCTGTCGATCCCGCCGGAGAGCGCGAGCCCCGCGGGGCGGCAGGTGTCCAGGCGGTCGCGCACCGCGGCGCGCAGCGCGGCCAGCACGTCGCTGCCCTCGGGCGCCGGGCGCGGCGCGGCCCGCAACGGGCAGGGGACCGCCAGCGGCGTGGTCCCCAGGTCCGCGTCCACGCGCAGGACCTCGCCGGGGGCGACCCGCACCACGCCGCGCACCGCGCTGCGCCGACCGTGCACCACGCCATCGCGCAGCACCTCGCACAAGGCGTCCAGGTCCGGTTCGCGCGGCACCCGTCCACCGGCCAGCAGCGCGTCCACGGTGCTCGCCACGAACAATTCCCCGCCCACGGAGGCCAGCACCAGCGGGCGCGCGCCGCTCGGATCGCGGCCGAGCAACAGCGGACCTCCGTTCGCGCCCAGGTAGACGAAGGCGTAGGAGCCCTCCACGCGGCCGAGCCCCGCGACCCCCTCGCGCTCGAGCAGGGCGGCCAGCACCTCGGCGTCCCCCTCCGTGGCGAAGGCCTCCCCGGCGGCCGTCAGTTCGCGGCGCAGGGCCGCGTGGTTGTAGACCTCGCCGTTGAAGACGAGCAGGGCGCCCGACGGCCGCCGCACCGGCTGCGCCCCGCCCGCGGGGTCCACCAGGGCGAGCCGGCGGGCGCCCAGGGTGACCGGGCGTGGGCCGAGCCGGCCCTCGGCCCGAGCACCCGCGTCCGGCCCGCGCCGAACGAGCGCGCGCAGCGCCGGGCCCACCGGGTCGGGGCGGCGCGGCGCGGCCGGATCCGCGACGAAAGCGAAGATGCCGCACATGGACCGCCTCCTGTCGCGGGCCGGGCCCGGAACCCAACCTATCGGCCAGCCCGGCGCCGGGCGGCGATATCCTCCCCTGCGATGGACGCGCCCCCCTCCCCGGACCCCGCGCTGGTGCCCGCCGCCGGGTTGCTGCTCGCCCTGTCGACCGCGCCCCCGGGCCGGGCCCGCGAACTCGCGCGGACCCTGGTCGAGGAGGGCCTGGCGGCGTGTGTGAGCCTCGTGCCCGGCGTTCGCAGCCTGTTCGTGTGGCAGGGAGAGCTGTGCGACGAGCCGGAGACCCTCCTGCTGATCAAGGCGCCACGCCGGGACGCGGCCCGGCTGGCAGCCCGCTGGCGGGAACTCCACCCCTACGAGGTGCCCGAGTGGCTCACCTTCGCCCCCGACCAGGCCGCGGCGGCGTACCTGGCCTGGGCCCTTTCGACATCCACCAAAACGCCCGCGGACGGGGGGCCGGAGCCCCCCGGGCGTTGATGCGCGTACAGGCGGCGCGGGCCGCCGGTCGATAGGCGCTCGGAAGCGAGGGCGGCCGGGATGTGCCGCACCCTAGAGCACCCTGCCCGTGAGCCAATCCAGCCGGACCCCGGTTGACACGAGCCCCAACGGCCTCATGCGCCTGTACGGCCACCTGCTCCTGGTGGCCGCCGGGGCGATCCTGTGCCTGCACGGCCTGATCGCCGTGCTGGCCGGGTCGCGGGACGGCTTCCTGCCGGTGCTGCTCGGCCTGGACGCGGTGGTGCTGGTCCTCGCCTTCCTGCTGCGCGAGGTGGCCCAGTCCGCGCGCCTCAAGGGCCGGCGCGAGGCGGGCACGGCCGGCCTGCTCGTCACCGGCCTGATCCTCGTGCTGCTCGTCGCCGAGACCGGCGGGGCGGCTTCGGCCTGGTTCCTCCCGCTGCTGATGACGGTCACCTTCGGCGGGCTGGTCCTCACGGGTGCCCGCTGCGTCCTCCTCACGGCGGTCCTTGCGGCGCTGCACGCGGGCGCGGTGTGGCTCGCCCCGCGCGGCCTCCTGCGTGACGGCTTCGAGTCCGCGGCGGCCGCCCTCACCTCCGGCCGCCCGATGGGCGTCGAGGAACTCACCTCCGTCTCCACCCACACGGCGTTCCTCTTCCTGGCCGCGTGGATCGCCATGCACCTCTCCCACGAGCTCACGCGCAAGGTGAACGCACTCGAGCAGCACGCCCACCGCGATCCGCTCACCGGGCTGCCCAACCGCCGGGCCTTCGTCGAGAAGCTGCGCCGGGAGATCGGCCGCGCGGACCGCTACGCCTGGCCGATCGCGGTGCTCGTCCTGGACCTGGACCACTTCAAGCGGGTCAACGACAACCACGGCCACGCCGTGGGCGACACGGTCCTGGCGCACACGGCGCAGATCCTGCGCGACTCGATCGGGCCCGTGGACCACCTGGCCCGCGTGGGCGGCGAGGAGTTCGCCGTCGCGGCCGTGGCGGCCGACCCCAACCACGGCGCCGAGCTCGCCGACCGCATCGTGCGTCGCGTCCGGTCCTACGACTGGGGCAGCGTGCACCCCGGGCTCTCGCTCACCGTGTCGGTGGGCGTGGCCGCGCTGGACACCTCGCAGGCCCACCGCGAACCCGGCGCCTCGCTCTCGCGCCTCCTGGACGAGGCCGACAAGACGCTGTACCGGGCGAAGGCCGAGGGGCGTGATCGCTTCTGCGTGGCGGGCCAGCCGGAGCCGGTGCGGACCTGATCGGGCCGCCCCCGTCGCCTTGTTACACTCGCGCTTCCCCCGGTTGGGAGCGCCGCGCATGCCCGAGGACCCGCCGCCGCCCGCGCCGCCGAGCATGAACCGGCGCGAGTTGCTGGCCACGGGCGCGGGCGCCGCCGGCCTGGCCACCGTGGCCGGGTTCTGGCTCGAAGGGCTCGGCGAGCCGGGCCGCCGGCGCCGCGTCGAGCCCACCGCCCCGGCGGCCGAGCCGCGCACGTTCACGGCGCTGGAGTGGCGCACGCTCGAGGCGGCCCAGGACCTGCTCCTGCCCTCGGCCCCGGACTCGCCCGGCGCGCGCACCGTGAACGCGATCGGCTACCTGGACGCGGTGCTCGCCGAGCCCTTCGTCCTGCCCGCCACGCGCGCGCTGATCCGCGACGGGGCGGCCCGGCTGGACGCCCGGGCCCGGGCGGCGGGGGCCGCGGAGTACGCCCGGCTGCCCGAGGAGGCGCGACGGGAGGCCCTGCGCGTCTTCGAGACCCACCGCGATCCGCGCACGGGCGAGTACCCCGGGCACGCCTGGCTCAAGCGCATGCTCTCCTTCACGCTCGAGGCCTTCTTCGGCGACCCGGTCCACGGCGGGAACCCGCAGGAGGTCGCCTGGAAGTGGGCGCGCCACCGCCCGGGCTTCCCGCGGCCCACGGAGCCCGGCTGGCGCCCCCGGGAACGGCGGGCATGACCGTGTTCGACGCCTGCGTGATCGGCAGCGGCGCGGGCGCCGGGCCGGTCGCGGCGCGCCGCCCAGTGCGCGTGCGCCCGCTCCCGCAGTGCATCGCCTTGTGGCAGCCGCGCGATGGTGTCGTAGTAGGACGGCAGCGCGATCGCGGGCACCGGCGCCGAGGCGGCGCAGGGCGGCGCGGTCGAGGAAGCGCAGGCTCCAGTCGTGGTGTTCGCTCAGCTGCGCGACCAGCCCATGGTAGCTGGCAGCCGTGAGTTTGTTCGGTGGCAGCGCGGTG
>JAPKHB010000014.1 GCA_026647295.1 Planctomycetota bacterium
GGTCGCGCTGTTTCCGGGCTACGTGTTCTACGACGCCGCGCGCTACGACGGCCAGCGCGCGCGCGCCACCGACCGCGTGGCCAGCGTGCTCGTGCCGCCCGAGCCGGGGCTGCTGCTCGCGGACCTTCGGAGCGTGTCGACGGCGTTGAGCGTGGTGGCCGACCTGCCGGTGGCCCGGCCGCTGGACGAGCCGGGGACGCCGGTCGAGGTGGTGGCGGGGCCCTTCGTCGGGGCGCGCGGACGCCTGGTGCGGCGCGAGAAGGCGACGCTCCTGTACATCACGATCGAACTGGCCAACCTGGCCACATACCTCGAGATCGACGAGGCGTTCGTCCGGCCGCTGTAGCCCGGGGGAAACGCCGCGCGCTCCGAGCGCCCGGCGCGCCGGGGCCCGCCCGGGATCGGCCGGCGCCCGCCGGCCGGGCGAATCCGGGGCCCCGCGGACGGGCCCCCGTGGCGCTTCCGTCACTGGCGCCGTACCCTGCGCGGGCGAGCCGCCCGGGACGGGGCCGGCCCGTGGTGGGAGCGCCCGCATGGTCCTGTACACGCCGGGGGACGACGAGAGCCGCCGCACCCGTGAGGAGGAGCTTCTCCAGGCCCTCTTCGGCGGGCTCGGGGCCCGCGTCGAAGAGGAGCCGGAAGAGGACCTCGACGAGGAGGAGGAGGAGGACTTCGACCCCGATCCCGAAGACGGGGCCGAAGAGGCGGAGGACGACGAGGAGGACTACTCCGACGGCGAGGGCACCGACGACGACACCGACTGGTTCGGATGCCGGGCGGAGGAGGAGCGCGAGGTGGAGTTGCTCCTGGCCCTTGGCCCGGCGAGCCGGGACGGGCTGCGCGAGCCGGGCTTCGACCCACGGGCGCTCGCCGAGTTGGGCTTTGCGCCCTCGACCTTCGACGCGGAGGCGGCCTGGCTGATCGCGGGCCGCTACGACCTCCTGCGCTGGGCCGCGCGGCTGCGGGCCCAGGTGGACGCCGGCATCGTCGCGGAGGCGGACGTCCTGCCCGAGATCGCCTACCTGCTCCACTGCGCGGCCTGGCCGCGCAAGCTCGAGCTGCTGCGGCTTTGGTGCCAGAGCCTGCGGGACCGCTTCCGGCCCGTGTGCGGGGCCCCCTTCACGGTGGCCCGCTACTGGATGACCGCCGAGGACGGGCCGCAGGTGATGGAGCGCATGCTCGCCGAGCTCAAGGAGGTGCTGGCGGCGACGCTGCGGCACGCCGGGGAGCCGGAGTTGGTGCGGATCCAGCAAGCCGAGGCGCGGCGCTGGAACCAGTTGGTGCTCGAGGGCCGCGGCCGGGTGATCGGCGAGATCCTGCGGGAGGTCCGCGGCATCCGCTGACCGTACCGAGCGCGGCTCGTTTCCGTCACCTCGCGGCCGTGCGCGCCGCGATCCGGCGGAAGGTCCCTGGCATCCGGTGGGCGGGCGCCGCCGGCCCCCCGAGGCGCGGACCCGGGGTCAGTCCTGTCCGAGCCAGCGAACCTTGCCCATGCCCATCTGGGCCAGGCGCATCAAGGCCCCGCGGCTCGCCTCGCCCAGGCCCACGCAGTGGATCTCGCAGCGGCGCAGGAGGTTCAGCCGCTCGACGTCCTGGAGCAGGATCGTCTCGCGGGCGAAGGGCCCCGGGAAGTTGAGGGTCGGCTGATCCTGCATCGCGGCGCCGGTCTCGGGGTTGCCCGCCCGGTCATGGGGGTCGCGGGTGTCTTCGAGCGCCCAGTCGTCCCAGGTGGCCCGGCCGTCGGAGAGCAGGAAGATGGTGTGGGTGCCCTCGAGGATCGCCTCGGGGTCCACGTCAACGGCCTCGGCCTTGAGGCCCTTGTCCACGCACTGGAACGCGCGCAGGAGCCCGCCGTGCAGGTTGGTGTGGCCGCGCAGTTGGCCGAAGGTCCGGTCGGCCGTGGGCGGGCCCGGCTTGATGCCGTCCAACTCCTTGATCGTCTTCTTGATCACCGACGGGGTGGCGGGCTGGAGGCCCTTGAACACGCCCATCAGGCGCGCGTCGGTCCCGAAGAAGACCACGGCGAAGTGCTTGTCCGGCGGAAGCGTGGTGAGGGAGAGCTTGAGCATCTCGCGGGCGGCGTCAAAGCGCGTGCGCACCTTGCGCCAGTCGACGAGGTCGGAGTCGGCGAAGGGCCCCTTGCGCTTCTTGGCGTCGGCGGGCGCGCCGCCCGTCCCGGTCACCGGCCCGCGGGGGAGCTTCTCGAGGATCTCCGGGGCGAGCTTCTGGAGCATGGAGTCGCTCATGTCGATCACGTAGACGATGCGGTCGCCGGTGGCCTCCAGGCCGGCGAAGGTGGGGCCCTGGGGCCGCGCGTAGCCGTCGTCGCGGGCCTCCTTGCCGCCCTGGCGCACGAAGTGCAGCGCGCCGCGCCAGCCCGAGGCGTTCACGAAGCGGTCGTCCGTGTCGAAGAGGCGTCCGAAGCAACGGGAGAGCACGTAGCGGGTGCGGGGGAGCGTCTCCTTCTCGTCCAGCAGGTCGAAGAGCTGGTGGGCGGGGCTCTCGAGCGCGTCGTCGGTGAGGCGGGCGCGCTGGGTGGAGAGGTAGCGGGCGAGCGCCTCGACCAGGAGCGCGCGCTCGACGGGGTCCCGGGGCAACGCGGCGAGGATCTCGGGGATCAGCGTGAGGGCCTCGTCGACCTCCTCGACGGCCAGGGCCTCGAGGGCGGCCGCCTGGAGCTCGCGCCGGGGGGCGGCGCGGGCCGCCGCGAGCGCCGCCGCGGGACCGCGGCGGCGGATCTCGTGCAGCAGCGTGCGGTACCAGAGGTAGGCGTCCTCGGGGCGGTCGTGGCGTTCGCGCAGCGCGGCGAAGTGGTCCAGGTGGTCCGGCCGCGAGCCGAAGTGGTCGGTCATCAGGATGACGAGCATGGACCGGACCATCCCGCGCGGCGCTTCGGGCTTGGCGTAGTCTGCCGCCAGGACCTCCAGCGCGCGGTCGTCGCCCGTGAGCGCCAGGCGTTCGCGCCCCTCGCAGCGCTTGCGCAGCGACGGCCGCCGCAGGTTCTGCTGGTAGACCCGGTGGGCCGACTCGAAGTCCTCGGCCTGGGCCGGGGGCGCGCCCGCCAGCATCAGGGAGAGGGCGACCAGGGCCGACGGGGCGAGCCGCCGGGGGCGGACGGGGGCAGCAGGCATCCGCCCAGTATGGCCCTACGGAGCCTCGCGCGCAGGCGCAATTCCAGCGCCGCTCCCGGCCCCGCGCCGACCCTACCGAGCGCGGCTCGTTTCCGTCAGCCGCGCCCGCCGCCAGGCGGCTGCCTGACGGTTGCAAGCCGGGCTCGGTACGTTCACGCCGGCCCTGATGCGCGTCAGGGAAGGCCCGCCGCCAACGCGGTCAGCGGCAGCGCCTCCACCCGGTCGTGAAGCGCGTAGCGCCGCTCGCCCGGGTAGACCACGAAAGCGCGATCCAGCCGCAGGTCGTCCAGCGCCACGTGCAGCGAGCGGCTCATCGTGGGCGCGGACACGTGCTGGATCTCGAACCCGAGACGCCGGCCCTGATGCAGAAGGAGCAGATCGATTTCCGCCCCCCCGTGCGTCCTCCAGAACCACGCCTCGCGGTCCCGGACCTGCGCGAGGAGTTGCTCGATGGCAAGACCCTCCCAGGAGGCCCCGACCTTGGGGTGGCCGAGCAGGCCGCGCGAGTCGGCGACCCCGAGGAGGGCGTGCAGGAGGCCCGAGTCGCGCAGGTAGACCTTGGGGGAGCGCACCTCCCGCTTCTTCAGGTTCTCGTGCCACGGCGGCAGCCGGCGCACGACGTAGGTGCCCGCGAGGATGTCCAGGTAGCGTCGAACCGTGTTCGCCGAAACACCCAGGGCACGGGAGATCTCGGCGGCGTTCCACAGTTGGCCGTGGTGGTGGGCCACCAGCGTCCAAAAGCGCCGCAGGGCCTCCGACGCCACGCGGAGCCCCAGTTCGGGGATGCCCCGCTCGAGGAAGGTACGCACGAAGTCGTCGCGCCATCGCAGGCTGGCCGCGTCATCGGCCGCGAGGAACGAGCGCGGGAGTCCGCCACGCAGCCAAAGGCGGCGGAACTCCGTCCCCCCCACTTCGGCGAGCCCGAACCCCGACAGGTCGACGAAGCCGACGCGGCCCGCCAGCGATTCCGACACCCCCCGGATCAGCGTCGGCGAGGCGCTGCCCAGAACGAGGTAGCGGGCCGGAGGGCCGGGGCGATCCACCAGGGGACGCAGCGCTCGGAAGAGGTCGGGGGAGCGCTGGATCTCGTCGATCACGACGAGCCCGCGCAACGGCGGAAGGGCGAGGTCGGGCTGGGCCAGGGCGGCCCGGTCGGAGGCCACCTCCAGGTCGAAATGGTGAGCCCCGGGGTAGCGCGCGGCGAACTGCCGGGCCAGGGTCGTCTTGCCGCACTGGCGGGGGCCGAGCAGGGCGCAGACCGGGTTGGCGTCAAGGGCGCGCTGGAGTTCCAGGAGGTAGCCGGGACGCGGCAGGATCATGCTTGAAATTCTTACATCTGACTTCCGAATTTCAAGCGTCCGTCTGCCTTCCCCCTGCGCCCAGGCCGGCGGCGTCAGACCCCTACCGAGCGCGGCTCGTTTCCGTCAGCCGCGCCCGCCGCCAGGCGGCTGCCTGACGGTTGCAAGCCGGGCTCGGTACGTTCAGCCCGGCGCGTCAGCCCCCGATGTAGGACATCTCGACCTTGGACTTGAGCGCCGCGGTCTCGGCGGTGCGGACTTCGGAGTAGCGGTCGGCCCGGGTGGCCCAAAGGCCCGCCAGGGCGGTGCGCAGGGCGGCGTGGTCGGCGTCATCCTCGCGCAGCAGGCGCTTGAGGTCAAAGCCCGTGGCGGCGAACAGGCAGGTGTAGAGCCGGCCGTCGGCCGAAAGGCGCGCCCGGTGGCAGCCCCGGCAGAACGGCCGCGTGACCGACGCGATGACCCCCAGTTCGGCGCGGCCGTCGGCGGTGGCGTACCGCAGCGCGACCTCCCCGGGGTAGTTGGGCTCCAGCGGGCGCAACGGGAGTTCGGCCGTAAGGCGGGCCACGATCTCCGCCGCCGGGACCACGTCCTCCAACCGCCAGCCGTTCGTGGTGCCCACATCCATGTACTCGATGAAGCGCAGGATCACCGGGCGCCCGTAAAAGTGCCGGGCCATCGGGACCAGGTCCTGGTCGTTGAGCCCGCGCTTGACGACCATGTTCACCTTGACCGGGCCGAAGCCCGCCTCCAGCGCCGCGTCGATGCCCGCCAGCACGCGCGCGACCGGGAAGTCGACGTCGTTCATGCGCCGGAACGTCGCGTCGTCCAGCGAGTCGAGGCTCACGGTCACGCGCGAAAGGCCGGCCTCCTTGAGGAGGCGGGCCTTGCGCTCGAGGAGGGAGCCGTTGGTCGTGAGCGCGATGTCCTCCAGGCCCTCGATGCGCGAGAGCCCGCGCACCAGCCACTCCAGTTCGCGGCGCAGCAGGGGTTCGCCGCCCGTCAGGCGCACCTTGCGCACGCCCAGCGCCACCGCCGCGCGCACCACCGCCTCGATTTCGCCAAAGCGCAGGAGTTCGGCGCGATCCAGGAAGGCGTGGTCCCGGCCGTAGACCTCCTTGGGCATGCAATAGGTGCAGCGGAAGTTGCACCGGTCCGTGACCGAGATGCGCAGGTCCCGGAGGGGACGGCCCAGGCGGTCCAGCGGCGGGGTCATTCGCCGGCCAGCATACCCCCCTCGACCCGGCGGGCGCGCCCGTTCCGAGACGGTACCGGGCGCGGCTCGTTTCCGTCAGGACCGCGGGCGGAGGTGGGTCAGGGCAGGAAGCGTTCCGTGACCCGCACCACCGCCGGACCCCCGACAACCGCCCGCAGGACGAAGCGCAACACGGCGCTGGCCGCCCGACACTCGTTCCCCTCCTGGCAGGGGTGGTAGAGGAGGCGCAGCGACACGGCGTGTTCCCCGGGCTCCAGCGCCGGGATCACCAGCCGCGTGAGCACGGCCTCCACCGGCTGGTCCACGGGCGCGGCCCCCTCCCGCTCAAGGCGCAGGACCGAAGGCGAGGCGGGGTCGAGCTTCCAGCCCGGGGGCAGGTAGAGGGCCACCTCGAGCGCAAGGCGCGCGTTGGCCGCGGCGGCCAGGGGGCCCAGGTCGCTCGTGCGCGTGTCGCCCAGGTCGACGAAGGGGTCGTGCGCGCGGGCCTCGCGGAGGCGCGGCGCGGGGGCGAGGACGCCCGCGAGCGCCAACGTGGTCACGCGGCCGTCGGCCCCGTCCACGACCGCCACCCGGTGGCGCCCGGTGTCGGCCACGTAGAGGCGCGTTCCGGCCCGGGACAGGCCGCCGGGCTCGAAGAAGCGGTCGGGGGGGGCGTCCGGCGCGGCGCGGTCCTGGCCGAGCCAGGCCTGCACCTCGCCGCGCGCCGGGTCCAGCCGCTTGAGCTTGTGGTTGTAGGTGTCCGCGACGACCAGGGTCCCGTCCAGCCACTCGACGCCCAGCGGGTGTTGGAAGCGGCGCCCGTGCCCGCGGCCGTCCTCGTCGCCGAAGTGGAAGAGGTCGTCGGGGCGCGGACTCGCGCCGGCCAGGGTGCGCGCGCCTCCCTTGGCGTCGACGCGGACGATCGCGCTGCTCTCGCTGTCGGCCACGTAGAGGTGCGTTCCGTCGAAGGCGAGCCCGGAGGGCTGGGCGAAGGCCGCCTTGGCCGGGTCGGGGTCGTCGCGGCGCCGCTCGGTGCCGTCGCCGCTGAACCACTCCACGCTCCCGTCGGCGGGGTCGTAACGCCAGAGCTGGTGGCTCCCGGCCATGGCGACGATCAGCCCGCCGAAGGCCGGTTCCACGTCCCAGGGGCTCGAAAGGCGCGCCACCCGACCGGGGACCGGTCCGAACAGGCCGGGCGCCGTCGCTTCGCCCCCGCGCCACAGCGAGGGCGCCTGCTCGCCCGTGCCCGCGACGGTGGCGACCGTACCCGCCCGCAGGTCCACGGCCCGCAGCGCGTGGTTGGCTGTGTCGGCGACGTACAGGGTGGTGCCAAGGCGCGCCAGGCCCTGGGGCTGACGGAAGCGCGCGGTCTGCGCCGGGCCGTCCCGAAGGCCGGGACTCCCGTCGCCGAAGGCGCGCACGAGCGTGCCGTCCAGGGCGAGTTCCAGGACGCGGTGGTGGCCGGTGTCGCTGACGAAGAGGCGCCCGAGGGCCGGGTCGGCGAGGACCTTGCCCGGGTGGGCCAGCGCCCCCGGCGCCCACGCCGCGCGCTCGAGACGAAGCGGCAGCGCGGCGGGCTCGAGGCGGTCGGCGTAGCGCTCGAGGGCGGCCTCAACGAGGGCCTCGAGTTCGCCCCGGTGGCCCTCGCCGCTCAAGCGCCCGAGGATCGTTCCGTCCGGCAGCACCAGGACGAAGGTGGGCCAGGCGCGGGCCCCGTAGCCGCGCCACAACTCGTAGCGCGCGTCGCTCACCACCGGGTGGGCGATCCCCAGGCGCCGCACGGCCTCGCGGACCGTCTCGGGGTCCTCCTCGTGGGGGAACTTCGGACTGTGCACCCCCACGACCGCGAAGGCCTGGTCGGCAAAGCGCCGCTCCAGGGCTTCGAGATCCGGTAGCACGTGCAGGCAGTTCACGCAGCACGAGCACCAGAAGTCCAGCAACACCACCTTTCCGCGCAGGTCGCGCTGGAAGGTCAGGGGGCGGGCGACGTTGAACCACTCGAGCCCGCCCGGGAACTCCGGGGCGTCGAGCGCCTCGCCGGCGTCGAGGCGCCGGTCGTGTTCGTCGAGCACCCCCTCGGCGAACGCGCGGAGCTTCTCATCCGCGTGGGCGCGCCCCCCCGGCGCCCCCCCCAGGGAGAGGAGCAGGCAGGCGGCCAGGAGGATGCGACGGCGCGGCCCCACGGTGGGCCCCGAGCATACGCCCCGCCCCGGGCCCGACCGGGCGCCGCGCAGGGCGGCGCCGGCCTGGTTCGGCGCGGCACCCTCCCTCGCGCCCCCTGCGCATGGGGATCAGGCGTCCGAAAGGAGGCCGCCCCGGTGGAGGTTACGAGCCGGGCTCGGTTGGGTCACCCTGAAGGTTACGAGCCGGGCTCGGTACGGTCCGTCAGCGCTCGGCCCCGACGAGGGCGTTCTGGATCTCCAGGATGCGCAAGTGCCGGACCTCGCCGTCGACCTCGAGCGTGACCTCCTCGCCGGCCTTGCGGCCCATCAGCACCTGGCCGAGCGGCGTGAGGTAGTTGATGATCCCCGCGCCGGGGTCGGTGTCCGGCGGACCCAGGAGGGTGTAGGCCACGTCGTGCCCGTCGGCGTCCTTGAGCCGCACGCGCGTGCCCACGGAGACGGCGTCGGTGCGCACGATCTCGGGCGTGAGCACGACGGAGCGGGCCAGGTCGGCCTTGAGCTGGTCGGCCTTGGCCTGGAGCAGGCCCTGCTTCTCGCGCGCGGCGTGGTACTCGGCGTTCTCGCGCAGGTCGCCGAACTCGCGGGCCCGGGCGATCTCGCGGGAGTTCTCGGGGATCTCGTGGTGGGCGATGCGCTCGTACTCGGCCTTGAGCCGGGCCTGGCCCTCGGCGGTCATGTAGATCTGGCGCACGGCCGCCTGGGCGGCGGCGGCCTCGTCGCGCGCCCCGGTCGGGGCGTCGCGCATGGCGCCCGGATAGGCGCGCAGCACCAGGTTCTGCAACTTGCTCAAGGCCCGCGGCAGGAGACCGCGGTTCTGCTCGAGCATCACCACGAGGTGGCGCGCGCCCCCTTCGTTGGTGGCCTCGACGGCCTCCTGCATGAGGCGCCCGTTGCGCTCGAGCAGCACGTCGACGAGCGCGGCGGCGGCCTGCTTGTCGCTGGGCTTGGGGTCGCGCTTGAGGCGGTAGGCGACGGCGTCCAGCACCTTGAGGATGCGCAACTGCAGGTCGTAGGCCGGCTGGGCCCGCTCGGGGAAGTGCCCGCGGCGGATGCGCTTGCACATCCACGCGTAGAGGTTGGGAAGCAACGCGGGCTTCTCGTCGACGCGCTCCAGCAGCGCGTCCAGGAGGGCGCGGCCCTCGCCTTCGGTCAGCGTCTCGGCGGCGACCTCGGCGGCGATCGGGTCGTCCTGCGCGGCGACCTCGATCAGCATGCGCGGCCCCCCGTGGGAGTGGCGCACCAGCGCCCGGGCGGCCAGCCCGCGCACGGTCGCGTCGCTGATCCCGCTCACGATCGCCTGCGGCTTCTCGGCCAGCGCGAAGGCCTCCGCGAGGCCCTCGACCGGGTCCCGGCCGAGCAACTCGGCCTGGAGCACCTCCCACCCGGCCCGGGCCGAGGCCTGGGGCGAGCGGGCGATCTCCTTGCGCACCGTGTCGAGCAGGATGTCGCGGGCGCGCTCGTCCTGGGCCGCGACGCCGAGCATCTCGCGCACGGCCTTCTGGCGGGCGACGACGGTCGCGGAGCGCTTGAGCGCCATCTCGACCTGCGAGGCGAAGTCGACGGCGACCACGTGCTGGTAGTCGAGCCGCGGATCGCGCCCCTGGCCGACTTCGAAGCGCGGGTCGAGCAGCGCGCGCCGCTTGGCTTCGTTCCACCAGGCGCTCCAACCCGCCGCGGAGACCGCGTCCGGGACCAGGGCGTCCTTCACGTTGGCCAGCTTGCAGCTCCCGCCAAAGCGCATCAGCACCTGGCGGATCATCTCGAGCGGGTCGTCCTTGGCGCGCTTCTTGAGGCCCGCGGGGTCGTCCACGGCCTGGACTCGGATGTCGTCGGGGGCCAGCCGCTCCAGGAGGTTGGCCGCCGCCTCGACGTCCATCTCGTGGCCCTTGCGGCCCCGGAAGTCGATCACGCAGCGCCCGCGCTCGGGGTGGTACTCGACCACGCGGCCCACGCCCCAGCCGCTCTTGTGGAACACCCAGGCGTCCTTCTCGATGCGCAGGAGGCGCTCGAGGGTCTGGATCTGCGCCGGGAGGTCCTGCCCCGAGGGGCCGGCGAGCTTGCTCTTCTCCAGCAGCACCTCCAGGTCGCTGCGGTCCGACCAGGCCTTGCGCGCGGCTTCGGTGGCGTCGGCCCGCAGCGTGCCCTCGTCGGGCTGGTAGGTCGCCCAGCGCGTGTACACGGGGAGGAGCTGCGCGAAGAGGCCCCGCTCCTTGAGGGCGTCGGCCAGGATCGAGAGCAGCGAACTGGCCTCGCGCCGACCGCCGGTCTGGCGGCTCATCAGGTCGGCCACCTCGAGGAAGGGCGTCGGATCCGAGGGATCGGCCTCGATCAGTTCGAACCAGATGCGCTCGGCGCCTTCGATGTCGCGCGCCTTGACGGCGCGTCGCAAGTCGTCCCAACGGGCCATGGCCTGGTCTCCCTTTGGCTGCGTGGATGTCAAGGGCGCTGGGCCTTCCGGGTGGCGCCCGCCCGTTCGGCCTTGGGCCAGGCGCCGAGGGCGGTCCCCGAAAGGGCCCCGGGCCGCGGACGGCCCGTCCCGCTCATGGAGGGGCCCGCCGGGCCCTTACGGGCCCGGGCGAACCCGGAACTGGTACGCCCAAGAGGACTCGAACCCCTATCCCCGGCTCCGGAGGCCGGTGCTCTATCCGTTGAGCTATGGGCGCGTGAACGGGGCGATTGTACGCCCCTGGCGCTCGCGGTCACCCGCGTCGCAGGGCGAGCGGACCCGGTTTGGCCGGCGCGCGGGCCCGGCGCGCTAGTCGTAGTACCGGCGGCGGTGGCGCGGCGGCGGCGGGGGCCGCTCGCCGGGGGGGCGATCCACCGGCGGGCGCTCCATCGGCGGGCGGCGCGGCGCGTCGCCGGCGGGCCGCGGCGCCGGGCGGTAGCCCGGACGCTCGTAGCCCTGGCGCTCCGGGCCCCGGTGCCCGTAGCCCCGGCGCGCCCCCCCCTGCGGGCGCGGCCGCCGCCCCTTGCCCTTGCGCGGATGGCCCTTGTCCTGGCGCGGACGCCGGCCCCGCGGCGGCTTCTCCTCGGGCGGGAACTCCGCGTCCCAGGCCTCCTTGTTGGCCAGGTAGAGGCGCTCGGCCTCGTAGACGAAGCGCAGGTCGATCGGCGCCAGGATGCGGCAATGGCCGACCGCCATGTCGCCGAGTTCCAGCGGCCCGATGCGCGTGCGCACGAGCCGCTTGACCTTGAGGCCCACCTTGGTGAACACGCGGCGGATCTCGCGGTTGCGCCCTTCGAAGATCACCATCTCGAGCAGCGTCTCGTTGCGGTGCGGATTGCGCCCGAGGCGTTGCACGCGCGCCGGCGAACTCTTGCCTTCGGCGAGCCACACGCCGGCCTCCAGGCGGCCGAGCTTCTGCAGGTCGACCTCGCCGCGCACCGTGACCTCGTAGCGCTTCTCGATGCGGTAGCGGGGGTGGCAGATGATGTTGGCGATGGCGCCGTCGTTGGTGAGGAGGATCAACCCGCGGCTCTCCAGGTCGAGCCGTCCCACCGTGTAGACCCGCGGGGCGTTGCGCTCCGGCACCAGGTCCACCGCGCGGGGCCGGCCGTGCGTGTCGTGGTTCGTGCACACGTAACCGGGCGGCTTGTTGAGCAGGTAGTAGACCTTGCGCTCCGGGGCCACCTTCTCGCCGTCCAGCGTGACGGCGTCGTGGCCCGGCACGACCTTGGTGCCCAGGCGCGTGACGACCTTGCCGTTCACGGCCACGCGGCCCTGTTCGATGAAGGTCTCGCACTCGCGCCGCGACCCGGCGCCCGTGGAGGCCAGGAACTTGTGCAGGCGCTCGGGCGGCAGGCCCGACGCGGCGGGGGCCGCGGCCGCTTCCGGTGCGGCGGTCCCCTTCTTCTTCTTCTGGGCCATCGCGCTTCTCCCATGGTTCGTCCCGCAACCTCACGGCTGGGGGCAGACCTTGGCGCCAGGGCAGTGCGCCAATGGGCACCCGTTATACGGTCGAATCCGCTGCTTTGGGCGCATCAACCGGGCGACTCGCCCACTTCGCCTGTGGCAATGGCCCACTCGTCCGACTCGACCTCGACCGGGAGGGGCGGCAGCACCACCGTGCGGCCCGCGGGGACGGCGAACGGAGCCTGGCCGGCCGGCGCCACGCGCGCGGCTCCGAGGCAGAACAGCGCGAGCATGTCGGTGAGCCGGCGGCGCCCGGGGGCGAGCAGCCGCAGACGGAACCGGGGCGTGACGAGGGCGCCGTCCTCGGGCGCGGGGCGGAGCGGGGCGCGGGGGCGGCGGGCCAGGAGCGCCGCGGCCTCGGCCCGGTGCAGCGCCCGGGGCCGGCCCGCGGCGTCGCGGCGGTCGTGGTCGTACAGACGCCAGGTCACGTCGGCGGGGTTCTGCACCTCGTAGACGAGCGAGCCGGCGAGCAGGGCGTGCACGGTGCCGGGCGGGACGTGGACCAGGCTCGGCGCCCGGCCCGGGGCGGGCCCGGCGAGCGCCTGGCGGGCCAGGACCGCCAACCACCCGGCGCCCGAGGGCAAGGGGTCGAAGGGCCCGCGGCCCAGCAGCGCCGCGCCGCCGGCGCCGAGCGCGACCCAGGCCTCCTCCTTGAGCGGCCCGCCGTCGGCGCCGTCGGGATGCACCTGGACGCTCAAGTCCTCGCGGGCGTCGAGCACCTTGAGCAGCAGGGGGAAGGGCCGGCCCAACACGGCGGAGAGCGGGTGGCCGTCGAAGGGCCCCCCGTCGACCACCGAACACCAGCCGTCCAGGTCACCGGCCTCCCACGACTCCCCCACCGGCCCGGGCGGAAGGTCGTGGCGCCCGAGGTGGGTCTCCAGCCGCCGGCCGCCCCAGGGCCGGGCCTCGTAGCGGGGAACGAGGAGGAGGGGGGGGTGGACCGGACGAGTCGGCGGGGTGTCCGGCGCGGGCCGCGGGCCCACGGTCGGACTCACTTCACGCCGCTAAGGCGCGGGCGGCGGGTGGGTGGGATGGCGCTGCCCTTGGGCGCGGCGGGCGTCCCGGGCGTCGGCGGCGCCGCGCCCGCCTCCCCGTCGGGGGATCCGGGACCCGGCGGGGCCGGGGCGGCGCTCCCGGGGGCGGCGCCGTCGGGCGCGGCGCTTTCGGGCGCGGCTGCCGGGCCCTCGATCCGCGGCGGCGGGCGCCGACCCGGGAGTTGGTCGTCGGGCAGGATGGGAGCGCCGGGAGGCAGGGGCAGCGGAGTCCCGCCCGGCGCCGGCGGATCCGCCGCGGGGCCCGACGGCGCGGGCAAGGTCGTGGCCCCGGCCGGGCCCGGGCCGTCGGGGCTGCCCGGAGCGCCGCCCGGGGCGGGGGCGGGCAGCGTGGGCGCCCCGAGCGGAGTGCCGGGGGCCGCGCCCGGCGCAGCGCCGGAGGAGAACGGATGCACCGGGGGGCCTGCGGGGCCCTCCAGCGCCGGGCTACCCCCCGCCCCCGGCTCGGGCTCGGGCAGCGGCTCCGCGCCGAGCAGAGGGGAGGACTCGAACCGGGCCGCCTCTTCGGGGTGGCCCAGTTGGCGCAAGGTCTGGGCGAGGCGCGCACCGATGCGTTGGGCGTAGACCGGCGGCAGGTCGGGCTTGAGCGCGTCCCGGTAGGCCCGGGCCGCGAGCTGGTAGCCGTCCCGCGCCCCGCTCTTGATGTAGTTGTCGCCGCGCAGCACGGACTCGACCACCTCACGGCCCAGCCGGTGTCCGGTGCGCCGCCAGGCGAAGACCTCGAAGAAGGCGCCGGCGCGCGTGACGGCCCGGATCCGGCCCGTGAGTTGGATGCGCGTCATGGGCTCGAGCGCGAGCAGCGCGTCGCGCTGGGGGTGGTTGCGCGCGATGTAGACGAAGGGGTAGTCCCGGCGGTAGGCGGCGTCCTCCCACAGGGGGGCGCCGTCGGGCCAGACGGAGAAGTTGTCGTGACGCTCGGCGTTGAAGGGGGTGTGCAGAGGGTCGAAGGTGGCTTCGCGGGCGTGGAAGATGCAGGCGAAGGTGATGGTGCGGTGGCGGTAGGGCTCGGCGTTGGCCAGCACGTCGGAGAGCGCAACCGGCAGGCCCTCGTCCAGCGCGCTCCACCAGCCCCCGTCGCGGGCCTGCGCCCCGGGGGGGGAAAGGGCGGCCAGGGCGCCCAAGGCCAGCAGCGCCCAGGCCGGATACAGGGGCCTCCTCATGGCCCCATTGAACGCGAGCCGGGCCCCGGGGCAACCGCAGAATTGCCGTACGGAGCCAGGCACCGGTGCAACATTCGAGCGCTCCGGGGGCGACGGGGGCGACGGGGGCGACGGGGCCGATCCGCAGTCCCCCAGCGCCCCCCCGCCCCCTGGCGGGCGCCCAGGACGGCCTGGGCGGGGTCGCGCGTGACGGAAACGAGCCGCGCTCGGTACGGTCAGGCGTCGCCCAGGAGGCGTTCGAGGCCACCCAGCACGTCCGCTTCGGTCGGGTAGGTCCCGTCGCGGATCGCCCGGGCCAGTTCCCGCAGGCGCTTGGGGCCGATGGGCCGGAGCGGCGCCGGCCCCTTGGTGCCTTCACGGCGCGGGGCGGTCCCGACGGCCCGGCGGGAAGCCAGGGCGGGGCTCGGGTGGGACTTGGAGGTGGGAAGCACGAGGAGCATCCTCCGGGGTCCGGGGACGCGGCAGCACGGGGGCCTGCGTCCGCTGCCCCATCCATCGGCCGGGAGCGTGCGCCTCTTGACGCCGGCCGGAGGTCAATTCGCCTCGCGCCCGGCGACCCCGAACAGCACGTAGGCCACCGCCCCCTGGGCCACCCGCCGCACCCGGTGCAGGCCCGGCGCCGCCGGCTCCTCGGCGCGGGCCGGCAGCTTGAGCGCCAGGAGGCCCTGCGGGCCGAGCGCCTTGCCCGCCGCCTCGAGGAGTTGCACCCCCCGCCCATCGGCCCAGAAGTCGTAGGGCGGGTCGAGCAGCACGAGGTCGTAGGGTCCCGGCGGCCAGGGAGCGCCCAGCGCGTCGGCGCAGCGCACCTCGACCTGGGTGGCGGCGCCGGCGGCCTGCACCCAGGCTTCCAGCAGGCGCGCCTGCGCCGGGTCGCGCTCCACGAGCACGGCTGCCCGCGCGCCCTGGCTCACCGCCTCCAGGCCGAGCGCGCCCACCCCCGCGCACAGGTCGAGCACCCGCGCACCCGCGAGCCAGGGCCGCAACACGCCAAAGAGGCTGGTGCGCAGCCGGGCCGGAGCCGGGCGCGCGCCCCGGGCGGGCGGAAGCGTTCGTCCCTTCCAGCGGCCGGCCAGGATGCGCACCCCGGGACGATACCGCGCCCCGGCGCGGGCCCGCCGCGGCGCCCGCGCCGGCCGCCCGCGACGCCGGCGCCGGGCCGGCCGCCTGACACCCGCCAGCGGTAGGATGCGCCGCGTGATCCGCCTGGGCGTCAACATCGACCACGTGGCCACGCTGCGCCAGGCGCGCCGCGGGCGGGCCCCCGACCTGCTGGCCGCGGCCCACGCCGCGGTGCTGGGCGGCGCCGACCAGATCACCGTCCACCTGCGCGAGGACCGGCGCCACGTCCAGGACGACGACGTGCGCCGGCTCAAGGCGAGCCTTTCGGTGGACCTCAACCTGGAGATGGCCGCGACGCCCGAGATGACGGCCGTGGCGCTCGAGGTGCGGCCCACGATCGCGTGCCTGGTGCCCGAAAAGCGCGCGGAACTCACGACCGAAGGCGGGCTCGACGTTTCGGGCAACCTGGACCGCCTGCGCGAGACCACCGACGCGTTGCGCGCGGGCGGGGTGGCGGTCTCGCTCTTCGTCGACCCGGACGAGCGCTCCATCCTGGCGGCCGGCGAGGTCGGCGTCCGGGCGGTCGAGCTGCACACGGGCCGCTACGCCCGCGCCGCGGGCGAGGAGGAGCGCCTGCGCGAGTTCTTCGCCCTCAAGCAGGCCGCGCGCACCGCGCACGAACTCGGCCTTCGCGTGCACGCCGGCCACGGCCTGGACTACGGCAACGTGTGGCGCGTGGCGGCCCTGCCGGAGGTCGAGGAACTGAACATCGGCTTTGCGATCGTCGCGCGGGCGGTGTTCACCGGGCTCTCGGCGGCCGTGCGCCAGATGCGCGACGAGATGCTGCGCGCCCGCGACGTCGCGGAGCGCGGCCAGTGAGCGGGAGGGCGACCGGCCCGGCGATCGAGGGCTGCGGCACGGCGCTGGTGACGCCGTTCGGGCCCGGCGGCGCGCTGGACCTCGCCTCGTTGGCCCGGCTGGTCGAGGCGCAGGTCGCCGCGGGCGTGGGCTTCCTGGTGCCGTGCGGGACCACGGGCGAGTCCCCGACCCTCACCGACGAGGAGCGCATCCAGGTCATCGAGCGCACGGTGGACCTGGCCGCAGGCCGCGTCCCGGTGGTGGCCGGGACCGGGACCAACGACACCCCCCACAGCGTGGCGATGACGCGTGCGGCGCGCCAGGCCGGCGCCGACGCCTGCCTGGCCGTCGCGCCCTACTACAACAAGCCCTCGCAAGAGGGCCTCTACCGGCACTTCCGGGCCATGATCGACGACGGCGGGCTGCCCGCGGTGCTCTACCACATCCCGGGGCGCACCGGCGTGTCGATCGAACCCGAGACGGTCGCGCGGGTGTTCGACGGCGGCGGCGTGGTGGGGCTCAAGGAGACCGAGACGGTCGCGCGCGTGACCCGGATCCGCGAGCTGTGCGCCGTGCCGGTGCTGTGCGGAGACGACGGGCTCACGCTCCCGATGATCGCCCTGGGGGCGGTGGGCGTGGTGAGCGTGGCGAGCAACGTGGTGCCCGACCGGATCGCCGAACTGGTGCGCCTGGCCCGGCACGGCCACGCGACCGAGGCGCTCGCCCTGCACGCCCGCCTCTCGCCCCTGTTCCGGGCCCTGTTCCTCGAGCCCAACCCCCAGCCGGTCAAGGCGCTGCTGGCCGCCGAGGGGCAGATCGCCAGCGACCACCTGCGCCTGCCGCTGGTTCCGGCGGCCGCCCCGACCCGCGAGGCCCTCGCCCGGGCGCTCGCCCGGGCGCACCGGGCCTGACCCGGGGGCGGCGCGCCCCCCGGGGGCGTGGACCCGCCGTCCTTGCCGGCCTGACACGCCAAAGCGGCAAGCGGCAGGGTCGGCCCCCGGGGCCCCCCGGTTGCGCGCGGCCCCCGGGCCCGGAAATCCGCCCCCCCCCGACCCGGGGCCCCGCCCGCCCCTGCTGGCACGCACCTTGCCTGGGTCGGGGTGCGCGACGCGAAGGACACGACGCGCAGAAAGGAGAACCGCAATGACCAGCCAACTCGTTCGCTCGGGCGCGACGGCCTGGCCGTCGCCGTTCCTGACCTTCGGGAGGCTCTTCGACGACTTCTTCGCCAACGGCGGCTCGGAGGTGACGGGCGCCATGCGGCCGGCGATGGACGTGTTCGAGGACGCCGACAGCCTCGTGATCCAGGTGGAGCTGCCGGGCCTGGCCAAGGACGCGGTGAACATCACCGTGGAGGACGGCGTGCTCACGATCTCGGGCGAGAAGAAGAGCTCGTTCGAGCAGACCGAGGGCAACTGGCACCGGCTGGAGCGCCGCTACGGCGCCGTGCACCGGGCCGTGAGCCTGCCCTCCGGCGTGGATGCCGACCGGGCCAGCGCGCGCTTCGACAACGGCGTGCTGACGGTCTCGTTCCCCAAGCACGAGGCCGCCAAGCCGCGCAAGGTCGAGATCAAGTAACGGCGCCCGGGGCCTGCGCCCCGCGCCTGACGTTCCGGCGCCGGGTCCGTGCCCACCGGCACGGGCCCGGCGCGTCCATGGAACCCCCGAGGAGTCCCCCCCCGTGTTCGATCGCCTGACGCTGAAGAGCCAGGAGGCCCTCCAGGCCGCCCTCGAGGCGGCCCGCACGGCCGGCCATCCCGAACTCCTGCCCGAACACCTGCTCCACGCCCTGCTGGTGCAGGAGGGGGGCATCGTGCCGGCGATCCTGCGCAAGGCCGGCGCGCCGGTGGAGGACCTGGCGACGCTCGCGCGCGCCGAACTGGGCCGTCTGCCGGTGGCCCGCGGCGGCGCGGAGCCGGCGCTGTCGCGCCGCCTGCGCGACGTCATCGAGGCCGCGCGCAAGGCGGCGCGCCGTACGGCCGAGGAGTACACCTCGACCGAGCACCTCCTCCTGGGCGTCCTGGCCGAGGGCCGGGGCCCGGCCCACGACCTGCTCGTCAGCCACGGGGCCGATCCCGCGCGCGTCCAGGCCGCGCTCGCCGAGGTCAAGGGCGGGCAGAAGGCGAGCGACGCCGCGCCGGAAGGCCGCTACCAGGCGCTGGAGAAGTACACGATCGACCTCACCCAGCGCGCGCGCGAGGGCAAGGTCGACCCGGTGATCGGACGCGACGACGAGATCCGCCGCGTGATGCAGGTGCTGTCGCGGCGCACGAAGAACAACCCCGTGTTGATCGGCCCCCCGGGCGTGGGCAAGACCGCCATCGCCGAGGGGCTGGCCCGGCGCATCGTGGCAGGCGACGTGCCCGAGGCCCTCAAGGGCAACCGCCTCCTGGTGCTCGACCTGGGCCGCCTGCTCGCCGGCACGAAGTTCCGCGGCGAGTTCGAGGAGCGCGTGAAGGCCCTGCTCGAGGAGGTGGCCACGGGCGGCGGGAAGATCGTGCTCTTCATCGACGAACTGCACACGATCGTGGGCGCGGGCTCGGCCGAGGGCGCCGCGGACGCCGCGAACCTGCTCAAGCCCGCCCTGGCGCGGGGCGACCTGCGCTGCATCGGCGCGACGACCCTGGACGAGTACCGCAAGCACGTCGAGAAGGACAAGGCGCTCGAGCGCCGCTTCCAGCCCGTGTACGTGGACGAGCCGGGCTTCGAGGAGAGCGTGGCCATCCTGCGCGGCCTCAAGGAACGCTACGAGGTGCACCACGGCGTGCGCATCCAGGACGCGGCCATCGTGGCGGCCGTGCGCCTCTCGGTGCGCTACCTGCCCGAGCGCAAGCTCCCCGACAAGGCGATCGACCTGATCGACGAGGCGGCCAGCGGGCTGCGACTGGAGATCGACTCCGTGCCCCAGGCGCTGGACCGCGTGCGCCGGCAGGTGGCGCGCCTGGAGATGGAGCGCTTCGCGCTCGCCAAGGAGCGGGACCGGGCCAGCAAGGAGCGCCTGGCGGCCCTCGAGAAGGAACTCGCCGACCTCAAGGAGGAGGAGCGCGAGATCACCGCCCGCTGGCAGAAGGAGCGCGACGAACTCAAGCGCCTGCAAGACCAGAAGCAGCAGCTCGAGGCCGCGCGCGAGCGCCAGCACCTCCTCGAGCGCCAGGGCCAGCTCGAGGAGGCCGCGCGGCTGCGCTACCAGGTCATCCCGACGCTCGAGGCCGAGGTGAAGGCGGCCACCGAGCGCCTGGCGGCCGCGGGCGAGCGGCTGCTCCAGGAGGAGGTGGACGAGGAGTCGGTCGCCCGCGTGGTGTCGCGTTGGACCGGCATCCCGGTCACCCGGATGCTCGAAAGCGAGGGCCGGCGCCTCCTGCGGCTGGAGGAGGAGCTGCGCCAGCGCGTGGTGGGGCAGGACGCGGCCCTGGAGGCCGTCGCCAACGCCATCCGGCGCAGCCGCACGGGCCTGGGCGAGGGCACGCGCCCCCAGGGCTCCTTCCTCTTCGTCGGCCCGACGGGCGTGGGCAAGACCGAACTGGCCCGCGCGCTCGCCGAGTTCCTCTTCGACGACGAGCGCGCCATGGTGCGCATCGACATGAGCGAGTACCAGGAGCGCCACGCGGTCGCGCGCCTGATCGGGGCCCCGCCGGGCTACGTCGGCTACGACGAGGGCGGCCAACTCACCGAGGCCGTGCGCCGGCGGCCCTACTCGGTGGTGCTGCTCGACGAGGTCGAGAAGGCGCACCCCGAGGTGTTCAACACCCTCCTGCAGGTGCTGGACGACGGGCGCCTCACCGACGGCCAGGGCCGCACGGTCAACTTCACCAACACGATCCTGATCATGACCTCCAACCTGGGGTCGGCCGAGGTGGCCGTGGAGACGCTCGACGCGGCGGAGATCGAACGCCGCATCCGGGCGGCGCTCAAGGGCCACTTCCGGCCCGAGTTCCTCAACCGCGTGGACGACGTCATCGTCTTTCACCGGCTCGGCCGCGCGACCATCCGGCGCATCGTGGAGATCCAGGTGGGACGGCTGGCGGTGCGCCTGGCCGAGCGCGGCATCGCGCTGGAGGTGGGCCCCGAGGCCCTCGACCTGCTCGGCCGCGAGGGCTACGACCCCGTGTACGGAGCCCGGCCGCTGCGCCGCCTCATCGAGCGGGAGATCCAGAACCCGATCGCCCGGCGGATCCTGGAAGGCGAAGTCGGGGCCGGCAGCACGGTGCGGGTCGGGGCCGAGGACGGCGCCTTCACCTTCGAGAGCCGGGCCCCCGAGGGCGCGGGCCGCGCCTAGCGGCGCGGGGCGCGCGACGCAGCGCGCGGGGCGCGCGGGGCGGGCCGCCGCCCGCGCGGGCGCGGCCCCCGAGCGGGCGGATCGGCCGAGCCGTCCGCGCGGCGCCGCCTAGGGCCTTGCGCGCCCGGTGGTCCGCCGGTACGAAGCCCGCGCCGGAAGAGGAGTCCGAGGCCGGTCGCGTGACCCTTCGCGCCCTTGTCGCGAGGTGTTGCGCGGCCCCCCGGGTAGCGGGGCCACGGAGACCCTCGTGGCACCCCAAGAGACTGCACCGCCCCGGCTCCCCCGCCCGCCTGGCGCGGGGTCGAGCCGCGTCCCCCTCTCCTTCGAACCTTGGCTCAAGGCGTGCAGCGGCTACCCGGCGGGGCCGCCTTGCGCCTCGCGCCGGCCGCCGGGTGTGGCGCGCGGCGGCGGGGCGGGCCGGGTGGCCGAGGGGCCCCCGGCCGACGCCCGCGGCGGGCCGCCGTCGGCGCGCGAGCCGCTGGAGGGCTGGCTCGAGCGGGCGCAGGCCGGCGACCCCGCGGCCTTCGGCGCCTTGAGCGAGGCGCTCGGCCCCCGGCTGCTGCGCTACGTGCTGGCCCCGCTGTGCGGGGACGTCCACGCCGCCAGCGACGTGGTCCAGGAGAGCCTGCTGGCGGCCTGGCACGCGCGCGAGCGCTTTCGCGGCGTGGACCACCTGCGGGCCTGGCTCTTTCGTGTGAGCCGCAACCAGGCCGTCAGTTGGATCCGCCGGCGCGGGCCGGGGGGCGAGGCGCCGCTGGAACTCGAGGGCGCGGCCGTCCAGGAGGAGGCGCGCCGGCGGCTGCGGCCGGACCGGGGCGAGGAGGCCGAATCCGACCTCGCGCCCGGGGCGCTGGACGGCCTGCTGGCCGGGCTCCCGCCCCGGTACCGCGCGCCGATCCGCCTGCACTACTTCCTCGGCCACGACACCCGCGAAACCGCCCAGTTGCTCGGGATCTCGACCAACGCGCTCAAGATGCGCCTGCACCGCGCGCGCAACCTCCTGCGCCGCCGGCTGGCGGACCTGGAGCCGGCCGCCGCGCCGGGGCTGGTCGAGCGGGCCCGGGAGTTGGTGCCCCCGCGGCCGCGGGCCCCGGGCGGGGCCTCGCGGCGGCGCCGGCGCGCGCGGGCGCCCCGGCCGCGGCGCACGCCCCCGGGCGCCGCGCCGCGCGCGGCGCGGGGCCGGCGGCGCAAGGCCGGCGGACCGGATCCGCCCCCCTAACGCCCGCGGCCGATGCCCTCGATCTCGAAGCCGGCGGCGCGCGCGCGCACCTCGTCGAGCACGTTGCGCCCGTCCAGGATCCAGGGCGTGCGCACCAGCCCGCGCAGGCGCTCGAACTCCACCGCGCGGTATTCGTTCCACTCGGTGCACAGCGCGATCGCGTCCGCGCCGCGCGCGGCGTCGTAGGGATCGGCCGCGTAGGCCATGCGCGCATCGCCCAACGCCGCGGCGAAGGTGCCCAGGGCCTCGGGGTCGGTGCCCACCACCTCGGCGCCGTGGGCGAGCAGGTCGCGGGCGAGTACGAGCGCCGGGGCCTCGCGCACGTCGTCGGTCTGGGGCTTGAACGCAAGGCCCCAGAGGGCGACGCGGCGGCCCGTCAGGTCGTCCCCGTAGCGCGAGCGGATGCGTTCGCCGAGCAGCCGTTTCTGGGCGTCGTTGACCTCCTCGGCGGCGCGCACGATGCGCAGGTCGACGCCGGCGCGCCGGGCCACGTGGATCAGGCCCTGGGTGTCCTTGGGGAAGCAGGAGCCGCCGTAGCCCACGCCGGCGTAGAGGAAGGCCTTGCCGATGCGGGGATCGGTGGCGAGCCCCTCGCGCACCTGCTTCACGTCGGCGCCGACGGCGTCGCACAGGCGCGCGATCTCGTTCATGAAGGAGATGCGGGTGGCGAGCATGGCGTTGGCGGCGTACTTGGTGAGTTCGGCGGCGACGTTCGTCATGCGCAGGAGCGGCTGGCCCGCCAGCGTGAAGGGGCGGTACAGCGTCTGCATCACCTCGAAGGCGCGGTCGGAGTCGGTCCCGACCACCACGCGGTCCGGGCGCAGGAAGTCATCGACGGCCGCGCCCTCCTTGAGGAACTCGGGGTTCGAGACGACCTCCACCGGGTGCGGGGCGTCGGCGACGCGGGCGCGCACCCGCGCCGCCGTCCCGACGGGCACCGTGCTCTTGAGCACCAGGACGAGCGGGCCGTCCAGCGCCGCCAGCACGTCGGCCAGGGCCGCGTCCAGCGCGGCGAGGTCGGGCTCGCCGTCGGGGCCCTCCGGCGTGCCCACGGCCAGGAACACGGCGGCGGCCCCGGCCACGGCCTCGGCGTGGCGGGTGGTGAAGACGATGCGCCGTTCGCGCATCACCCGCGCCAGCAGCGGCGCGAGGCCCGGCTCGTAGATCGGCACCTCGCCCCGGCGCAGGCGCTCGACCTTGGCCGGGTCGGTGTCCACACACACGACGCGCTGGCCGGTGTCGGCAAAGCAGACGCCGGCGACCAGGCCCACGTACCCGGTCCCGACCACGCCGATCTTCATCGTTGGCCTCCCTCCCGCCCCGGCGGCCGGGGCCGGGGGGAGACTGTAGCGGCGCCGCGCCCGAAGGCCCCGGGCCCGGGGCAGCCCTCGGGGCCCCGGCCCTCGGGGGGCCGCCCCGCGGGGGGCCGCCCGGTCAGCGCACCAGGTCCTCGACCTTCCCGGGGAGCTTCTTCACCTCCTCGCCCAGGCGCTCGAACACCCCGGGGAGCTTGCGGGCCTCGCCGGGCAGGCGGCTCACCTCGCGGGGGATGCGGCGGAAGAAGCCGCCCACCTTCTCGAGCAGGCCCTCCGGCTCGCCGGGGGTGGCCGCCGGGGGGGCGAGCGTGGCGCGGTCGACCCACAGCGGCACGGCGCTGCCCATGCGCCGGCGCGCAGCCGGCGGATAGAGCTGGCCCGCGACGCGCACCTCCTCGCCCGGCCCGACCCCGGGGGCCCACTCCAGGACGGGCTCGAAGCCGGCGGCCTTGAGGCGGGCGCTGGCCTCCTCGGGGAGGAGCCCGAGCACGTCGGGCACGCCGCCAAAGGGGGCCTCCACGGCCTGCCAGGCCGGGCCCCCCGCCGGCGGATCGCCTTCGAAGAGCAGCCGGACGACGCTTCCGGCCGCGATGCGCTGGCCGGCCGCGGGCCGCTGGGCCACGACGGGTCGGGCCGCGCTGGCCGGGGGACGCGGGTCGAAGTGCGAGCGCAGGCTCGCGGCGGAGAGCGCGACCTCGGCCTCGGCGAGCGTCAGGCCGCGCAGGTCGGGGGCGATGGCCTCCTGCGGCAGGTAGAGCGTGAGCGCGCCACCCGGGGCGACCGGCCGTCCCGCCTGCGGCTCCTGTTCGGCGACGACGCCCGGCTCGGCGTCGGCGTCCAGGCGCCGCACGACGTGGGGGCGCAACCCGACCGAACGCGCGAGGCGCTCGGCGTCGGCCAGGGTCATCCCGACCACCGAGCCCACCACGGGGCCCGCGGTGCGGGCCATGGGTTCGGGCGCGCGGTCGTGCCCCTCGCCCGAGAGCGTGAAGGTGACGAACTCGCTCCAGCGCATCCAGGCGCCGGGCTCGGGGTCCTGGCGCACGACCAGCCCGCGAAACTCGCCCGGCCGGCGCGAGAGCATCATCGCCTCGACGCCCAGGGCGCGGAGCACCTCGACGGCTTCCTCGCGCGAAAGCCCCAGCAGGTGCGGGACCGGCAGGCGATCGGTGCGCACGGCGGGCCGGGCGACACGGAAGTCCACGGTGCCGCGGGGGTGCCGCCCGTGGTGGAAGAGTGCACTTGCGGGTCCTGCTCGAAGGCCGTCCAAATCTCGGGCGTCGAAATGAACGCAGCCAGGGGCATCACGCCGCCGCCCAGGGCCTTGCCGAGGCACATGATATCCGGCGCGACGTTCCAATGCTCGACCGCGAACATCTTGCCGGTGCGGCCCAAGCCGGTTTGCACTTCATCCGCGACCAGCAGAACACCGTAACGATCGCAAATCTCCCGAACCTTGGGCCAGTAATCATCTGGTGGCACGATCGCGCCGGCCTCGCCCTGCACCGGTTCGAGTACCACCGCCGCCATCTGCCAGCCCACTTTTTCAGCTTTGTGCAATTCGAATTCCAAATCCTCCGCGTCGCCGAATTCCACAAAGGTGACATCGGGCAGTAGCGGCTCGAAGGCCTTGCGGTAACGCAATTTGCCC
>JAPKHB010000140.1 GCA_026647295.1 Planctomycetota bacterium
GATGGAGAAAGAGAAACTCTATCTGGATAAGGATATCGGTCTCTCATGCCTGGCGCAAAAGTTGGGCATTCCTCTCCACCACCTCTCACAGATCATCAACGAAAAGACCGGCTCGAATTTCTATGACTATATCAATGCCCAACGGATCGAGGAAGCCAAGCGGCTGCTGCTCGATCCCAAAATGAACAACCGGAGCATCGCGTCTATCGCGTTCGACGCGGGCTTCAATTCGCTTTCAGCGTTCAACGCCGCCTTCAAGAAGTTCATCAAATCCACTCCCTCGCAGTTTCGCAGACAGCACACCGTCTGAGCGCAGTTTGCCTTCTGCGCCGATGGGATAAACTGACGACCTTATCGGATGGCGAGGAATCTGCAGTACTCCTTCGTTATCATTGCACGAACCATTAACGAAGGAGGCTGTATGCACAACCCCAAAAGTTTGTCCAAGGGCCTGGCCCCGCGCGCACCGAGTGGGTCCAGCGCGCCGCGCGGCGCATCGTAGAGGTGCTCGAAGCCGGGTTCTGAACGCGGCGTCCCCCGGGTGCGGCGGCGCCCCCGGAGGGGACCCGGCACCCCCCCGGCCCGGGCCGCCGGCGCACACGCGCCCCACGCCGCGCGGCCCCGCGGCCCCCGCGCGTCCCGCTTGCGCGCCCGCCCCGCGCAACCGCCCGATCCCCCGCAGGCCGGGCGAGGAAGGGGCGCCCCCGCTGGCGAGGGGTAGACTCGCGCCGGATGGATCCCTCCGATCGCCCCCCCACCCCCGAGAACAGCCCCCCGCGCACCCCGCGGCCGCGGCGCAACGCCCCGATCCTCCTGCTCGTCCTCGGGCTCGTCCTGATCGCCACGCTGGTGTTCGGGACCGAGAAGGAGAGCACGCTGCCGGCCAGCGTCCGCGACGTGGACCAGTGGCTCAAGGAGCGCTTCGTCGCCAAGATCACGATCGTCGACGGGACGCGCGTGCGGGGCGAGTTCCGCGACATCCAGCACCCCTACCGGAAGTACAAGGGCTTCGAGGTCAAGTACGCCGGACCGCCCGAGAACAGCCTGCTCACGCCCGCGCGCCAGGAGGAGTGGGACCGCCAGCTCGAGTTGGTGGCCAGCAAGCTCGTGCACGAGGAGAGCGACAGCTTCCTCCCGCACTTCCTCTCCTTCCTCCCCTGGCTGCTCCTGCTCCTCTTCTTCTGGTTCCTCCTCTTCCGGCAGATGCGCGGCGCGGGGGGCAACGGCGTCCTGCAGTTCGGCCGCTCGCGCGCGCGCGTCCACAACAAGGAGCGGTCCAGCGTCACCTTCGAGGACGTGGCCGGCATCGACGAGGCCCGCGAGGAGGTGGAGGAGATCGTCTCCTTCCTCAAGAACCCCGCGCGCTTCAAGCGCATCGGGGCGCGCATCCCCCGGGGCGTGATGCTCGTCGGCCCGCCGGGCTGCGGCAAGACCCTGCTCGCCAAGGCCATCGCCGGCGAGGCGGGCGTGCCCTTCTTCTCGGTCTCGGGCTCGGACTTCGTCGAGATGTTCGTGGGCGTGGGCGCGAGCCGGGTGCGCGACCTCTTCAAGCAGGCGCGCGAGAGTTCGCCCTGCATCGTGTTCCTGGACGAGATCGACGCCGTGGGCCGCCGCCGCGGCACGGGCCTGGGGGGCGGGCACGACGAGCGCGAGCAGACGCTCAACCAGATCCTGGTCGAGATGGACGGATTCGACACCGACCAGGGCATCATCCTGCTGGCGGCCACCAACCGGCCCGACGTCCTCGACCCGGCGCTGCTGCGCCCCGGGCGCTTCGACCGCAACATCGTGATCAACCTGCCGGACGTGAAGGGGCGCGAGGCGATCCTGCGCATCCACGCCCGCAAGGTGAAGGTCGCCCCGGGCCTGGACCTGGCGCGGGTGGCCCGGGCCACGCCCGGCTTCAGCGGGGCGGACCTGGAGGCGCTGGTCAACGAGGGCGCGCTGATGGCGGTGACCCACGGCCGCGACCACGTCGTGCTGGCCGACCTGGAGGAGGCCCGCGACAAGATCCGCTTCGGCCGCTCGCGCAAGTCGATGATCATGACCGAGCGCGAACGCCGCATCACCGCCTACCACGAGGCCGGCCACGCGATCGTCACGGCGCTGCTCCCGCGCGCCGACCCCCTGCACAAGGTCACGATCATCCCCCGCGGCAAGGCGCTGGGGGCGACGATGTCGCTCCCGGAGACCGACCGCTACGGCCGCAGCCGCGAGGAACTCCTCGCCCGCCTGCGCGTGTGCTACGGGGGGCGCGTGGCCGAGGACATCGTCTTCGGCGACGTCACCACGGGCGCCGAGAACGACATCGAGCAGGCCACGGAGCTGGCGCGCCTGATGGTCACCAAGTGGGGCATGAGCGACGCGGTGGGGCCCATCTCCTACGCGGAGGGGGAGGAGCACCTCTTCCTCGGCCGCGAGGTCGTGCGCCAGGTGAACCACGCCGAGGCGACGGCCCAGTTGATCGACACCGAGGTGAAGCGCCTGCTCACCGAGGCCCACGCGGACGTGGGCAAGATGCTGCGCGAGCGCGAGCCCGCGCTGCACGCGCTCGCCGACGCCCTGCTCGAGCACGAAACGCTCTCGGGCGAGGAGGTGCGCGAGGTGCTGGCAGGCCGGCCGCTGGGGCGCCCCGCCCCCGCGCTGGGGAAGCCGTCCGGGGGCCGGGCCTCTTCGGCCGCGCGCCCGGCGGAGGGCGGACCGCGCGAAGAGGGCGGCGCCCGTCCGGCCGAGGGCTTCGCCTTCCCGTGAACGCGGCCGCCGGCCCCCCGGCCGGGGCCGTCCCGGGGGCCGCGAGGGGCCCGGAGCCCCGGCCCGTCGCCGGGCGCCCCGCGCCGTGTCTCTGGGGGATCGTCAACGTGACCCCGGACTCGTTCAGCGACGGCGGCCGGACCTTCGCCCCCGCGGCCGCGATCGCCCACGGCGTCGCGCTCGCGGCCGCGGGGGCCGGGGTGCTCGACGTGGGGGGGGAGAGCACGCGCCCCGGCGCCCGTGCGGTGGACCCCGACGAGGAGTGCCGGCGCGTGCTGCCGGTGATCGAAGGCCTCGCGCGCGAGGCGCCGGGGGTGCCGTTGAGCGTGGACACCCGCCGGGGCGGAGTGGCCGAGCGCGCGCTGGACGCCGGCGCGCGGATCGTGAACGACGTGAGCGCCGGGGAGGACCCCGGGCTCCTTCGCGCCGTGGCCCGCGCCCGGGCGGGGCTGGTCCTCATGCACATGCAGGGGACGCCCGCGACCATGCAGCAGGCGCCCCGGTACCGCGCGGTCCTGGCCGACGTGGTGGCCTTCCTGCTCGCGCGCGTGGCCCGCGCCCGGGCGGCCGGCGTCGCCCCGGAGGCGATCTGGATCGACCCCGGCATCGGCTTCGGAAAGACCCTGGAGCACAACCTCGCGCTGCTCGCCGGGCTGTCCGCCCTCAAGGCGACCGGCCAGCGCGTCCTGCTCGGCGCCTCGCGCAAGAGCTTCCTCGGGGCGCTCACCGGACGCGCGCCCGGCGAGCGGCTGGGCGGCTCGCTGGCCTGCGCCGTGCGCGCCTGGCAGGCGGGCGTGGACGCCCTGCGCGTGCACGACGTGGGCCCGACGCGCGACCTGTACGAGGTGCTCGGCCGGCTCGGCGGCGCGGGCGCGCCGCCGGCCTGACGCCGGGCGGCCGGCCGCCCGGCGTCCCGCGCGCCCTCGGACCCCCGGAAGGACGCCCCGGTCGCGGGGCCGAGTAGGATGCGCCCCGGATGGGCGCCGCCGCACCTGCACTCCTGCCGACCCAGCTCACCTGGAGCCACCTGCTCGAGCTGGTGCTGCTCTTCCTGGCGCTCTACGTGCTGCTGCGCTTCCTGCGCCGCACCGTGGCCGGCGGCGTGTTCCGCGGTCCGGCGATGCTCGTCTGGATCCTGATCCTCGGCCTCTTCATCGGGTTGCGCGCGGCCAACCTGGACGTCCTCAACGCCCTGGTCGAGAAGGCGATCCCGGTCTTCATCATCGCCATGGTGGTGACCTTCCAGACGGAGATCCGCCACGGCGTCGCGCGCCTCGGCGAGGCGCGCTTCCTGCGCTTCCTGCTGCGCGGGCGGGGCCCGCGCAAGGTGGACACCCGGCCGGTGGACGAGATCGCCGGCGCCTGCGAGCAGTTCTCCCAGCGCCGCGTGGGCGCGTTGATCGCGATCGAGCGCAACATCGACCTGACCACGTGGATCGACAGCGGCGTGCCGATGGACGCCATCATCCGCCGCGAGACGATGGACACGATCTTCTCGACCGAGACCGTCCTGCACGACGGCGCGCTGGTCATCCGCGGGGGCCGCATCGCCGCCGCCGGGTGCCTCCTGCCGCTCACCGAGCGTCCGAAGCTCGCGCGCAGCTACGGCACGCGCCACCGCGCGGCCATCGGCTTGAGCGAGCAGAGCGACGCGGTCGTGATCGTGGTGTCCGAGGAGACGGGGAAGATCAACCTGGTCGAGCGCGGGGAGATGATCCCGGTCCGCGACATCGAATGGATGAAGGGCTACCTCAACACCGTGTTCGCCGACCGGCAGGGCGTCCAGCCCATGCCCCGGGCCGTGGCCCCGTGAGCGCCGAGCCCGCGCGCCCGGAGCCGCTGCGCCCCGAGGTGGAGCGCGCCCGGCGCGCCAGCCCGCTGGCCTGGCTGCGCGAGGACGCGGGGCTGCTGGTGCTCGCGGTCGTGCTCACGCTGCTGGTCTGGAGCGCCGTGCACGACTCGGTGGTCAAGGAGCGCCTGATTCCCAACGTCGAGATCGAGTTGCGGATCGCCGACGAGGACGCCGGCCGCCTCGGCGCCCAACTCACCCGCCCCGGCGAGCGGCTGGACCTCAAGCTGCTGTGCTCGCAGCGCGAGTTCCACGAAGCCTGGCAGCGGGTGGCGGACGCGGGCTACCGGATCCAGATCCTGGTGCGCGGCGAGCCCCAGGGCACCCGGGCCGAGCGCAGCCTGGGCGAACTCGGCCAGGATCGCATCCTGTGGCCCTTCCCCGAGCGCCTCTTCGGCGACGCCGGGCCCAACCGCATGCCCGAGGGACGGGTGTTCCGGCTCGCCCGGCGCGAGGTGCGACTCCGGCTTCCGCCCACCCGGCCCACGGCGCAGGAACTGGCCCAGCGCGGCCTGGAGGCCGAGGTGCGCGTCGAGCCGGCGGCGCTGGACCTCCTCGGGCCCCCGGAGGTGATCGGGGCGGAGATCGAGCCCGACGCGATCGACCTGGAGGCGGCCACCGAGGACCCCGAGCAGTTCTCGATCCCCCTGCGCCGGGCCCTGTCGTTCAGGACCTGGGCGCGGGCGCCGGAGGACCCCGGCACGCGGGCCTACCGCACGCGCCTCCTGGGCAACTTCCCCGAGGCGGTGGCCACCATCGTGTTGCGCCAGGTCGAGGAGCGCGAGGTGCAGAACGACCTGGTCGTGCTCCTGGACCCCTCCTACGAGGTCCTCGTGCAGGACAAGCAGAAGGCCGGCGTGCTGCCCACCGAGCGCCTCCTGTGCAAGGGCGTGTTGCGCGGGCGCACCTCGGCCCTGGACCGGCTCGAGCAGGGGGCCCGCCAGGGCAGTTGGTTCTTCGGGCTGCGCCTGGTGGACAGCGAAGGCCTGCCCGACATCGTGAACGGCACGCCCGGCGACGAGATCACCAAGCACGCCGAGATCATCCTGGTGGCCGGGCCCGAGTTGCGCGACCTGGGCGCGACGTTCCTGCCCACGGCCGCGCAGCAGAACTTCGCGGTCACCGTCCGGCTGCGCGGGCGCGACTGACCGGCGGGCGCGGCGCGGCCCTACGCGCCGTGGCGGGCCTCCGCCTCCAGCGCCCCGAGCGCCTCGTCCACGAGGGCCTCGGTCTCGGCCTCCGCCATCAGCCGCAGCACGGGCTCGGTCCCGCTCCAGCGCACGAGCACCCGGCCGCGCGCGCCCAGGCGGCGCTCCTGCTCGGCCACGGCCCGGGCCAACTCCGGCCACGCCTCCAGCGCACGCCGCCGGCCGAGGCGCAGGTTCACCAGCCGCTGCGGGAAGCGCGGCCACAGCCCGCGCACCCCGCCGGGCTCCAGGCCCAGGCGGGCCAGGGCCCCCAGGACGCGGATTCCGGCCACCAGGCCGTCGCCGATCAGCGCCGTGGGCGCGGCCGGGTGGGCGAGCACGAGGTGGCCGGAGGCCTCCCCGCCCACGGGCGCGCCGCGGGCGCGCATGGCGGCCGCGACGTGGCGGTCCCCCACCGGGGTGCGCACGAGTTCGATGCCCTGGGCCCCGAGCCAGCGCTCCAGGCCCAGGTTGCTCATCACCGTGGCGACCACGCAGCGGCCCGGGAGCGCGCCGCGGCGCTGGAGGTCCAGCGCGAGCACGCCGAGCAGGTCGTCGCCGTCGAGCAGGCCCCCGGACTCGTCGGCCAGGAGCACCCGGTCGGCGTCGCCGTCGAAGGCGAGCCCCACCCCGCCCGCCTCCCGGACGCGCGCGAGCCACGGCCCGGGGTGCTCGCTCCCGCACTGCGCGTTGATCGGGCGCGAGCCGGAGGGATGCAGCAGTTCCGCGTGGGCGCCGAGCGCGGCGAGCAGCGGGCCCGCCGTCGCCGTGGCCGCGCCGGCGGCCAGGTCCACGCACAGGCGCCGGCCCTCGAGCCCGCCCTCGTTCCGAAGGGCCGCGGCGCAGGCCGCGACGTAGCGCTCGGCGACCGCCTCGTCGCCGGCCGCCGGCTCCCCCGCCCCCCCGGCCGCCAGCGCGGCGGCGGCGAAGCCCTCGGCCAGCGCCTCGACCTCGGCCTCCTCCGCCTCGTCGAGCTTGCGGCCGCCGCGCATGAAGGGCTTGAGGCCGTTGTACTCCGGCGGGTTGTGCGACGCGCTCACGCTCACGCCCAGGGCGAGGCGCTCGCGGGCGACCCACCAGGCGAGCGCGGGGGTGGGCAACACCCCGCCGCGGCGCACGCGCGCACCCTGGGCCCGGAGCGCACGCTCGAGCGCCGCCACCAGCCCCGGCCCGCTCGGGCGCGGATCGTGCGCGAGCGCCACCTCGGGCCGCCCGCCCCCCGGCCCCGCGGCCAGACGGGCCAGCGCCGCCCCGAGGCGCGCGACCGCCTCCGGGCCCAGGCGTCCCTGGCCCGCCAGGTCGCGCACGCCGTCCGTCCCGAACCAGCGTCCCACCGACCGGCTCCTTCCTGGCGCCCGCGCGGCGCGCCCGCCAAGCCTACCCGTGTCGCCGCCTGCGGCACGACCTCCGGCAGCCGTCCGTGGCGCCGGTAGGATGCGGCCACCCGAACGATCCTGGGAGCCTGCCGGTTGATCGTGCTCGTCATCGCCAGCAGCGCCGCCCAGGCGGAGGTCGGGCTCGTCCGGGGCGGGCAGGTGGTGCGGGTGCGCCCGGCGGGCGCGGGGCGCACGCGCGGCCGGGACCTCGTGCCGGCCATCCAGGCCCTGCTCGCAGAGGCGGGCCTGGCTCCCCAGGCGCTGGAGGCGATCGCCGTGGAGGTCGGACCCGGCTCCTTCACCGGCGTCCGGGTGGGCGTGACCACCGCCAAGACGCTGGCCTTCGCCCTGGGGTGCCCGCTGGCGCCGGTCTCGAGCCTGGCGGCGCTGGCCGAGGCCGCCCGCGCGCCCGGACCGGTGCTGGTGCTGCGCGACGCGGGCCGGGGGTGGCTGTACCGGGCCGCCTACCTCGGGCGCGCCGCGGAACGGCGCGAAGCGCTCGCCCCGGCCCGGGCGCCGGCGGCGGAGGCGCTGGCCGCCCTGCCCGAGGCGGTGCGCGTGATCGAAGACCCCGCCCTGGCCCGGGCGGCCCCACCGGGCCTCGAGGCCGCCGGCTGCGAGGTGGTCTGCGCCGGGGCCGACGCGGTGGCGGCCGTCGGCCTGCGCGTGCTGGCTGGGGGCGGCCTCACCGATCCCCACCGGCTCGTGCCGGCCTACCTCCAGGACTCCACGCCCGAACGACGCCGGCGCGGAGAGGCGTGATGCTGCACGCGCGGACCTGGGCCGACGTGGACCTCGGGGCGCTGGCGCGCAACTTCGAGCGCCTGCGGGAACGGGCCGGCGGCGCGGGCGTGATGGTGGTGGCCAAGGCCGACGCCTACGGGCACGGCGCCGTGCCCGTCGCCTGGCACCTGCTCGCCCGCGGCGCGACGGCGCTGGGCGTGGGCGACTCGAGCGAGGCGCTCGAGTTGCGCGCCGCGGGCGTGACCGCGCCCATCCTGATCCTCGGCGCGGTCGTGCCCGGCGAGTTCGAGGACGTGGTGCGCGGGGGGATCCACCTCACGCTGCACTCCGCCGACCGGGCCCGGGCGCTACGGCGGCTGGTCCGGGGCCTGGACCTCGCGCTCAAGGTGCACCTCAAGGTCGACACGGGCATGGGCCGGCTGGGCTGCCAGCCCGAACGGGCGCTCGGCATCGCCCGCGAGGTGCGCCGCGCGCCGGGCCTCGTGCTGGAGGGGGTGTGCACGCACCTGGCGGCGGCGGGCCCGGACGCCGACGGCTCGGCGGCGCTGCAACTCAAGCGCTTCCGCCGCGTGCTCAAGGAACTGGAGTCCGACGGCGCCCTGCCGCCCTGGCGCCACGCCCACGCCAGCGCCGCGCTGCTCAACGCGCTGCCCGACGCCGGGTGCAACCTCGTGCGTCCGGGCCTGGCGGTGTACGGCCTGGACCCCGCGGGCGGCGCGGGTCCGCTCGAGCCGGCCTTGCGCTGGTGCACGCAGGTCGTCTTCCTGAAGGACCACCGGCGGGGGGCGCGCATCGGCTACGGCGGCACGTGGGCCGCGCCCCGCCGCTCGCGCATCGCCACGCTGCCCGTGGGCTACAACGACGGCTACCGCTTCGCGTTCTCCAACCGGGCCGAGGTGCTGGTGCGCGGCCGGCGCTGCCCGGTCGTGGGCCGCGTTTCGATGGACTACGTCTGCGTGGACGTGACCCGCGTCCCGGGCGCCCAGGTCGGGGACGTGGTGACGCTGCTGGGCCGGGACGGGGCGCAGTCCATCGACGCCCACGAGATGGCGCGCTGGGCCGACACCATTCCGTACGAGATCCTTTGCGGCATCGGCCGCCGCGTGCGCCGCCGCTACCTGGGCGGGGCCGCGCCCGAGGCCCCGCCCGGGCGGGCGGGCCCCGCGCGTTGACGGGGCGCGGGCGGGCCCGTCCTCCGGACACATGATGTGAGGCCGCGTGCGCCCGAAGAGATCCTCATGCGGGTAGAAAACCGCTGCCGGGTGCGGATGGGAGCACGAGTAGCACATCACACCCGTCGCCGGTT
>JAPKHB010000141.1 GCA_026647295.1 Planctomycetota bacterium
GAAGCCCAGCACCCTGCCGCGCGCCTCTGCGATCTTCGGGTCGTCGAGCCAGGCGAGGAGCTTGGCGTCGGCGGTGCGCCGCGCGGCGGCCTCGGGCGATTCCTGTTCCGCGTCTTCCAGGATCTCGACGTAGCGCATCTGCACGTCGCCCACACGCGCCAGCAGTTGCGCGTCGGGCCGGTAGCCCAGCGCATCGAGCGCCTTGAGCTGCGCGGCGGCCGCGGCATCGGCGCGAAGCTCGTTCAGCGCCGCCGGCGCGTCCGAGACGAACGCGAAGTGCGCGAGCGCGTCCTTCAGGTCCCCGCCGGGCGGCTCGCCGACGACGCCTTGCCACTCCTCGGTGATCCTCGCCGGGGGCGGCTACGCGCGCGAGGTGCGCGATCGCACCCTCGTCTACCACCTCGTCCGGCCCGTCGCCCGCCGGACGGTGTTCCTCGCCCGCTTCGCCTCGGGCTGGGTCGCCGCGGGGCTGGTCACCTGGCTGCTGCTGGCCGCCGCCTGCGCCTTCTCCCCCGTGGCCCTTCCGCCGGGGGCCTACCTGGCCCTTGGCGGGGTCGCCTTCGGCGCCGCGATCGCCCTGGGGGCGGTGTTCTACGCCCTGGCCGCGCTGTTCCGCCACGGCCTCCTGGCGGGGCTCGTCTACACGTTCCTCTTCGAGTTCCTCTTCGCCAACGTGCCCGGCTCGATGCAGCGCCTAAGCCTGCGCTACCACCTGCGCGGCCTGCACCACGGCCTCACCGACGCGTACTTCGCGCCGCTCAACCCGCAGATCGCGCGCCTGATGGCCCGGGGCGGGCGGCCCGAGGCCCTCTCGATGGGCGACCGGGGCGGCGAGGACCTGGGGCTGCTCGCCCTGGCCCACGTGCCGTTCCCCGGCCCCCTGGACGCCGCGCTCACCCTGGTGGCCGTGGCCGGCGTCCTGCTCGCCGCGGGCTGCGTCATCGTGGGTCGCCGCGACTATCCGCTCAAGGACTAGCGCTCCGCGGCATGGCGCGCCTCGCGTTCGGCGAGCAGCCGCTCGCCGTTCTCGTCCCAGAAGGCGCGCCAGGCCTTCACGTCGTCGCCGAGGTCCACGCCCGCCAGTTGCTTGAGCGCCCCGTGGTAGGCGGAACGTTCGACGGTCGTGAGCGTCTGCTCGGTCGCCAGGACCTTGACCGCCTGGACGACCCCCTCCTGGAGCACGCCGACGATCGGATCGGCGATGAACGAGGTCTGCGCCACCTCCACGTCGAAGTCCTGGATGTACGAGATCTGCCGGGTCTGGGCGAAGTAGACGCGCGGGAAGTCGCCGCTGCGGGCCTCCCACTTGCGGATGACGTAGGCGTAGGCCAGTTCGTCGCCCAGTTCCGCGAGCGCCTCGGCGGCCCGCACGCGCACCTGCTCGTCGCGGCTGTCCAGCGCCCGCCCGAGCGGATGAACGGCGCTGGGCTGGCCGAGCGCACGCAACGCGCGGGCCACGGCCCGGCGCACCCCGGCATCCGGGTCGTAGATCGCCCGCTTGAGCAGCGCGGGGGCGCCGAGCGGGTCGCCCAGGCGGCCGAGTTCCTCGGCGGCGTAGAGCCGCAGGCTCACGGGGTGGCAGCGCAGGGCCTTGGCCAGCGGCCCGAGCTTGGCGCGGGGGTCGGCGAGCGCCAACTGGCGTCGTCCGCGGGCGACCTTCTCCGGGACCTCGGTCGCGATCTCGGCGAGCCAGCCCAGCACGCGATCCTCCGCCGCCCGGTGTTCGGCGGCCTCGCGCTCCGGGCGCGTGGCCTCGGCGAACTCCTCCGCCGACATCCAACGCCCCAGGTGGCGCAGGAACCCCTTGGCGCGCATCAGTTCGTCGCCGGCGAGCCAGCGCCCCTGGACCCGTTCGTAGCCCAGCGCGCGCCGCGCGGCGAGGTGGTCGGGCTCGACCTCGATCACGCGCTCGAAGGCGCGCGCGGCCAGGTCGCGCACACCGGCCGCCTCCAGTTCGAGGCCGAGGCGGTACGCGGCGGTCGCGTCCTCCCCGAGCGCGGCCAGGCGCCGCTCGAGGTCGGCGCGCGCCGGGGCCTCGCCGGCACGCGCCGGGCGGGAACCCGGGGCGCACAGCACGAGGCCGGCGCCGAGCAGCGCCACGAGGGCCAAGGAGAGCGAGGTGGATGCACGGCGCATGGCGAGGACTCCTCTAACGACGCCCCCGCCCCACGGGCCGAGGGCAACCCCCGGGAGAGAGGCGCGGCGGACCGGGCTGTCCGGCCCGCTGCGGGTACGGGTGCCGGCGGGTCCGCCGGGGGGACCCGGGGCGCGCGCCCGGCGGTCACCGCGACCGCCCGTCGGCGCCCACCTCCCCAAACGCCGCCGGTGCCGCCGAGGTTACCGCCCGGGCGTCCATGGAGCCGCTTCCACCTCGCGCGGCGCGCCGGCCGTAGGATGCCCGGTGCCGGTAGAGGGAGGCCCCCATGGACACACGCCGTCGCAGCGTCTGGATCGGAGGCGGAGCGTTGGTGGTGCTGGCGCTCGGGTTCGCGCCCGCCGGCGCGGCCCCGGAGGAGGCCGGGCCCCCGCCCGCCTGGATGTTCGACGTCCGCGTCGTGCGCGTGGACCTGGGCGACGGCGAACGCGCCGAGCAACGGCCCGCGTTCCAGGCCGCCGACCGCAGCACCAGCGACCTCGCCCCCGGGGCGCTGCTCGAAGCGCTCAAGGCCCGCGGCACCACCCGTCTGCTGCTCGACCAGCGGGTGACGACGGTCGAGGGCCGCCGTTGCGTCGCCCAACAGGAACTGCACGAGAGCCACCTGGCGCTCCAGTTCCGGGATGCGAGCAACGAGCAGCACCGCCCGACCGCGCTGCGCACGGGCGCGATCGCCCAGTTCGTGCCCACGTCCGAGGGCTTGGGCTACGAGGTGCGGCTGGAGTGGGCCGGCGCGGCCCAGCCGGCGGGGACCGCCCTGCACCTCGCGCGTTGGGAAGGCACGCATCCGCTCCCGGAGGGGCGCACCCTCGTGCTGCACCACGCCCAGCAGCACGCCCAGGGCGCGGCGACCGAGGTCTACGTCCTCATCCGCGCGCATCCGGCGCGGTAGTCGCGCGCTCGATGCGGTCGCCCTCGCGGAGGGTGTTCACCACGTCCATCCCGCGCACGACCCGGCCGAACACGGTGTGCACGCCGTCCAGGTGCGGCGTGGCGCGCAGGGTGATGAAGAACTGGCTCCCGCCGGTGTCGGGCCCGCGGTGGGCCATCGAGAGGACCCCCGGGCCGTCGTGCCGGCGGGGGTTGTCGCGCGTCTCGCAAGGGATCGAGTAGCCGGGGCCGCCGGTCCCGGGCGCCCCGCGCGCGCCCGCGCGCGTGTTGGGGCAGCCGCCCTGGACCACGAAGTTGGGCACGTGGCGGTGGAACGCCAGGCCGTCGTAGAAGCCCTGCCCGATCAACTTGACGAAGTTGGCGACGGTGCCGGGCGCGTCCTGGTCGTAGAGTTCCAGTTCGATCTCGCCCTTGGCGGTGTGCAGCGTGGCGTGGGACATGGGTCGGGCCTCCGGGCGCCGGCCGTAGGGGCGGCGCCACCGCCGCCCGGACGCCCCCGCGGAGGCTAGCCGGTGCCCCCGGGGCTGGCCCGGTCTTTTCCGCCCGCCCGGCCGGCGCGGCCGTTCACGGGATCGGCTGTACGCGCGGCCCGGGCGCCTTCGGGCGCGCGCGTTCGGCCCGTTCGGCGTCGATCCAGCGCGGCAGGTCCCGCACCCAGCGCACCACGCCCGCGTGGAAGGGGCCGCTGCGGATCTCGTGCACCTCGAGGCGCGAGCGCAGCGGCTGGTCGGGGACCGGGTGTACGACCGCGAGCATCGCGCTCACGAAGGGCGCGCCGTAGCCGGTGCGCGCCGCGTCGGCCCCCGTCCGCTCCTTCGCCACCACCTCGCCGCGCGCGGGCGCGACGAACACCGCCCGCACCGGGGCGCCCCCGGCCCCGCGCGCGCGGCGCGCCGCGGCCGCGACGACCTCGAGCAGATCCTTCGGGGGCAGGTCGTACTCGCGAAACGGCCCGTGGCCCCGCCGGGCGCGCAGATCGCTCATCGTGCCGCTGCGCAGGGTCAGCACGGCCTCGGCCGAGGCGCGCACCTCCTCGGAGACGCAGCCCGCGAGCGCGAGCGCGCCGCACAGCCCGCCGAGCCGGAGCCAGCGGCGAAGCACCGCCGCCGCCGCGAAGGCCCCACCGGGGCCAGGCGCCGTCGCGTCAGGTACCGTCCGCGCGGTGGCGCGGAGGGAAGGGGAGGCGGCCGGGGTCAGCATCGGGGGCGACCGAAGGGCCCCGAGCGCCCCCTCCCGGTGCGCCGCACGTCCGCCCCTCCGACCCGCGAACGCATACCGCCCCCTCATGGGTTCACCGGCACCAGCAGCACGACGGCCAGCGCGGCGATCCCCTCGGCGCGGCCGAGCGCGCCCAGGCCTTCGTTGGTGGTCGCCTTCACGCTCACCGCCCCCGGCTCCAACCCGAGCAGGGCCGCGATGCGTTCGCGCATGCGCTCGCGGTGGGGCTGGACCTTGGGGCGCTCCGCGATCACGGTGAGGTCCACGTTCACCGGGCGCAGGCCGCGGGCCTCGACCTTGGCCATCACCTCCGCGAGCAGCGTGGCCGACGGCGCGTCCTTCCACTCCGGGTCGCCCGGGGGGAAGTGGTCGCCCAGGTCGCCCAGCGCCGCGGCCCCGAGCAGGGCGTCGCCCAGCGCGTGCAGCACGACGTCGGCGTCGGAGTGGCCCTTGAGCCCCCAGGCGCCGGGAATCTTGAGCCCGCCGAGCACCAGGACCCGGCCCGGGTCGAAGGCGTGGATGTCGTAGCCGATCCCGATCCGCACGCGCGCGCCTCCCGGACGCCGAGTGTAGCCCCCCCGGGCCAGCGGTCGCCTGGCGCGGGCCCCGACCACGGCACCCCGGTAGGCTGGGCCCCGATGGATGGCCTCGTACTCGTCGCCGCCGGTCGGGGCGAACGCCTCGGCGCCCTGGGCCCCAAGGCGCTGGTCGACCTCGCCGGCGAGCCACTGTTCCTGTGCGCGCTCCGGGCCCTGCTCGCGCTCGGTCCGCTGGACATCGTGGTGGTGGCCCCGCCGGAGCACGTGGACGGGGTGGCGGCGCGGCTCCCGCCGGGCGCGCGCGCCATCCCCGGCGGCCTCACGCGCCAGGACAGCGTCGCGCTGGGCGTCGCCGCGTTGGACCCGGCGGTAGAGGTGGTGCTCGTCCACGACGCCGCCCGGCCGCTGGTCGACGCCGACCTCGCCCGCGCCGTGCTCGAGGCGGCGCGCGCCGAGGGCGCCGCGGCCGCGGTCGTGCCGGTGCGCGACACGCTGCACCGGGAGGGAGCCGACGGCCGCCTCGGGCCGGGCGTGCCGCGGGCGGACCTGCGCCGCGCCCAGACGCCCCAGGGCGCCCACCGCGCGCTCCTGGGCGCGGCGCTGGCCGCGGCCGCCCAGGCCGGCGCCCACTTCACCGACGAGGTGGCCCTGTTGCTCTGGCACGGCGCCGCGGTCCGGGCCGTGCCCGGGAGCGAGCGCAACCTGAAGGTGACCACGCCGGAGGACCTGGCGCTGGTCCGGGCCCTGCTCGAGGCCGCGGGGCCGCGGCCGACCGCGGGACGCGCGCCTTGACCCCGGGCCTCGATCGCCGCTGGCTCTGGCGCTGGCTGCTCGGGGAGGTCGCCGGCGCGCCCGGCGGGCCGTCCGAACCCCCCGGCGCCGGACCACGCCGGGTCGCCCGCCCGCCCGGGGCCCGGCCGGAACCGGAATTCCTCGCGCGCTGCCCCCCCGGCTGCCGGCTCTGCGTCGACGCGTGCCCCTGGCAGGTGATCGTCCCCTCCCTGGATCGGCGTCAGCCCGGCGGCGGCGACGGCCGGCCCTACCTCCTGCCCGACCAGGCCCCCTGCCGGCTCTGCGGACTGTGCATGCCGGCCTGCCCGACCGGGGCGCTCCGGCCGGTTGCGCCCGCACAGATGCGCCTGGGCACGGCCCGGATCGACCCGCCGCTGTGCGTACGCAGCCTGGGCGAGGCCTGCGACCGTTGCCTGGCGGCCTGCCCCTTTCCCGGCGTCGCGATCGCCGACGGGGCCGGGCTGCCGGAGATCCGCCCGGAGGCCTGCACCGGCTGCGGCCTGTGTGCTGCGGCCTGCCCCTCCCGCGCGATCGTCGTCATGCCCGGCCCGTAGCATGGCGGCATGCGCGCCGCCGCCGGCTCCCCCGTGGTGCTTGGCCTGGACCCCGGCACGCGGGTGATGGGCTGGGCGGTCGTCGCGCGGGTGGACGGGCGCCTGCGCTCGCTCGGCCACGGCGCGCTGCGCGCCCCGGCGGCGCTGCCCACGGGCGGGCGCCTGCTCCGCCTGGTCGAGGGCGTCCGGGCCCTGCTCGCCCGCTACGAGCCGGCGGAGGCCGCGCTGGAGGAGGTCTTCTACGGCAAGGACGCACGGGCCGCCCAGCGCATCGGGGAGGCGCGCGGCGCGCTTCTGCTCGCGCTGGCCGAAGCCGGCGTCCCCGTCTGCCACTACGCCAACAACGTGGTGAAGCGCGCGGTGGCCGGCGCCGGCCGGGCCTCCAAGGAGCAGGTCCGGGCCATGGTGGCCCGCCTGCTCGGCCTGACCGAGCCTCCGACCCCGCTGGACGCCAGCGACGCCCTGGGACTGGCCATCTGCCACCACCAGCGCCGGGGCCTCGTCGCCGGCCCCGCGGGCCTGCCGCCCCGGGTGGCGGCCGCCCTCAAGGCCGCCCGGGCGCGGGGCCCCTGACCCGGGCCCGGGGCCCACGGGAGGGCCGGGGGGCGCGCCGGGCCCGGATCGGCGTATCGTGGGCGGGCCGGCCCCGCCGCCCGCGGCGGGGCACCGGGGGCGCGCCCCCCGCCCGGAACCCCCGCAAGGCCCGCTTCCCCTTCCATGCCCCGCAATCCACGAAGACCGCTCCCGACCCTCTTGAGCGTGGGCGGCGCCTCCCTCCTCCTCGCCTTTGGCGCCGCGGCGCCCGGGGGAACGGCCGCGCTCGTGGCCGTGGTGGTCCTGGGTGAGGTCCTGGCGGCGCTGGGCACGGCGCTGGAAGCGGCGCTGGAGCACCACAGCCGCACCGGGGTGCTGCTGCTGGCCGAGGAGCGTAGCGCCCGCGAGGCCATCGCGGCGCGCCTCGGGCGCACGCCGTCGTACCTGGTCACGGCGCGCCTGGCCCGCAGCCTGGGCACGGTGCTGCTCCTGCTCGCGCTGACGGCCGGCTTCCTGCGGGCGAGCGGCCCGGGGGAAGCCGCCGGCGCCGCGGCCCTCCTGGGCGCCCTCGCCACGGGCTTCGCGGTCTCCTTCCTGCTCAACGACCTCCTGGTGCGCGTCCTGTCCGAGCGCGCGGCCGACCGCGTGCTGCTCGCCGCGCTCCCGGCCGCCGCGCTGCTCCACCTGCTCCTCGCCCCCGTGCGCTGGCCCGTCGTGGCGCTCGTCCGGGTCCTCTTCGGCGTGCGCCTGGACGAGGCGCCGCCCGACGCGCGCGCCGAGATCCTGGAGACCGTGGGCGAGGCCGAGCGCGAGGGCCGCTTCACCCCGGAGGAGGCCGCCATGGTCGAGTCGATCATGGGCCTGCACCGGCGTACGGTGGGCGACCTGCTCGTCCCCCGGGCGGACGTGGTGATGATCCAGGCCGACACGCCGCTGCCGGAGGCCGTCCGCATCCTGGACGAGGAGGGCTACAGCCGAATCCCCGTCTACGGCCGCGACCGCGACGACGTGGTCGGCGTGCTCTACGCGCGCGACCTCCTGACCCGCTGGCCCGGGGGGGCAGAGGCCCCCGCCGCCCCCGCCACGGTGCGCGAACTGATGCGCCCGGCCTACTTCGTCCCGCTGGGCAAGCTCGCCTCCGACCTGCTCCAGGAGATGCGCCGGCGCAAGACCCACTTCGCCGTGGTGCTGGACGAGTTCAACGGCACCGCGGGCATCGTGAGCATCGAGGACCTGCTCGAGCAGATCGTCGGCCAGATCCAGGACGAGTACGACGAGGAGGACCTCGACGCGCCGGCGCCCAGGCCCCGCGGCGACGGGACGCTGGAGATCGAGGGCCGCACCCCCATCGAGGACCTCAACCGGCTCTACGACCTGGAGTTGCCGCTGGAAGAGGACTTCGAGACCGTCGGCGGGCTGGTCTTCCACCGCCTGGGCCGGGTCCCCGTCGCTGGGGACCAGGTCCAGGTGGGCCGCGCGCGGCTCACGGTGATCGAGGCCGACGACCGCACGGCCCGACGCCTGGAACTGGCGCCCGGCCACGGGGAGGCCCTGGGGGCGGGCGTCGGCGCCGAGGCCTGAAGCCGCCGCGCCGTCCGCAGGCCCCGTGGCGGCGCCGCGCTGGCACAATCCGCCCGATGGCCCGCCCGGCGCCCTACCAGACCGCTGCCCTGGTCCTGCGGGCGATCCCCTTCGCGGAGACGAGCCAGGTGGTGCACCTGGCCACGCCCGAGCACGGCCTGGTGCCCGCGCTCGCCAAGGGCGCGCTGCGCCCGGGCGGCGAGTTCCAGGGGGGGCTTGCGCTCGGCGCGCTGGGCGAAGCCTGGCTCGCGCCGCGCCGGGGGGCGGAGTTGGAGGGACTGCGGCGGTTCCGCACGCAGGAGGGCTGGCGCGGCGTGCGCGAGGATCTCGGCCGCTTCCGCGCCGCCTGCTACGTCCTCGAACTCCTGCGCGGCTGGATGCGGCCCCAACTCCCGCTGCCGGGCCTGTTCCAGGCGGCGCTCACGGCGCTTCGGGCCGCCGACCGCGGGCCGCGGGAGCAACTGGCGTCGTGGGTGGCGTGGTTCGAGGCCCGCGCGCTGGCCGCCACGGGCCACCGGCCGCGCCTGGACGCGTGCGCGCTGTGCGGGCGTCCGGTGGCGCGCGGGGCCGTGTTCTCGCCGGCCGCCGGCGGCATGGCGCACCCGGGCTGCGCCCCTCCCGGCGTCCGGCTGGCGCTCCCCCCGGCGCTGCGTGAGGCGCTCGAACGCCTCTACACCACGCGGCTGGCGCAGTGGGCCCAGGAGCCGCTCGACCCCGCCACCCTGGCGCAGGTGCGCGCTCATTGCCCAGCGCCTTCAAATGCGGCCAAAGGAGTAAATTCCCCGGGGTCGGCAGCAGCGGGCCCGGCGCTAAGGAATTCAACTTCACCGGCGGATACCAGCCGACGTCGGAAATAAAGCCCCAGAACAG
>JAPKHB010000142.1 GCA_026647295.1 Planctomycetota bacterium
GGTTACCGGCTGACGCTGACGATGCCGGAGAGCATGTCGATGGAGCGCCGGGCCGTGCTGAAACTGCTGGGGGCAAACCTGGTGCTGACGCCTCCTGGGGCGGGTCCGGCCGGGGCAGCCTCGGGGGGCGGCCCGCCGGGGTCAGACGTCGAGTTCGACCACCTCGTGGGCGTGGCGCTCGATGAACTCCCGCCGGGGCTCCACGCTCTCCCCCATCAGCAGGCCAAAGAGCCGGTCGGCCTCCGCGGCGTCGCTCAAGCCGACCCGCAACAGCGTGCGGGCGCCGGGATCCATGGTGGTCTCCCAGAGTTCGTCGTCGTTCATCTCGCCGAGCCCCTTGTAGCGGGTCACGTCCACGCCCTTGTGTCCCGCCTTGCGCACGGCGAGCAGCACCTCGGACAGGGACGCCAGGTCCTGGGCCTCCAGTTCGCCGCGCCCCAGCCGGTAGCGCGGCGGGCTCCCGGGTTCTGCGCTCCAGGTGCGCAGGTCCACCCCGAACTCCTCGAGCCGGCGGGCCAGGGGTTCGAGTTCCGCCTGCTCGTAGATGCGGACCACGACCACGTCGGCCGCCTCGCGCGCGCCGCCGTTCTCGTCGCCCTCCTCGAAGACGCTGACCTCCTCGCCCCCGCGCAGGGCCTCCTCTTGGCGGATGAACTCGGCGATCCCCTCCTCGTCGCGCACGTAGGTACCGCCCGCGGGATTGCGGTTGGCGTACACCCGGGCCGCGGGGAGCGGCGCCCCGCCGTGCCCCCGCGCGAGGTACTCGCCGAGTGCGATTCCACGCCGCAGCAGCGGCCGCTCCTCCTCGGCGATGCGTCCCAGCAGCGCGATGAGGTTCCGCAGGCGCGCGTCTTCGATCGTGGGCGTGGCGTCGACAAGCGCCTCGCCCTCCGACAGCCCGGCCCCCAGCAACTCCAGGCGCATCGCCTGCGCGCCCATCTCCTGGAGCTGCGCCTGCAAGTCGGAGTCGTTGAAGATGTAGCGGCTCGCCTTGTTGCGCGTGAGCTTGTACAACGGCGGCTGCGCCACGAAGACCTTCCCGAGGTCGATCAGCGGACGCATGTGCCGGAACAGGAAGGTCAGCAGCAAAGTGCGGATGTGGCTCCCGTCCACGTCCGCATCGGTCATGATGATGATCTTACCGTAGCGGCACTTCGCGGCGTCGAACTCCTCCGCGCCGATGCCCGTGCCGACGGCGGTGATGAGCGCTCGGATCTCCTCATGGGCCAGCATCTTGTCGACGCGGGCCTTCTCGACGTTGAGGATCTTGCCCCGCAGCGGAAGGATCGCCTGACGGCTGCGGTCGCGCCCCATCTTGGCCGACCCGCCGGCGCTGTCGCCCTCGACGAGGAACAGCTCGGTCTCGTCGGCGTTTCGGCTCGAGCAGTCGGCCAGCTTGCCCGGCAACCCCCCGCCCGACAGGGCGCTCTTGCGCCGGACGAGATCCCGCGCCTTGCGCGCGGCTTCCCGCGCCTGATACGCCTGGTGCACCTTGTCCAGGATCCCGCGGGCCGCCCGGGGGTTTTCCTCCAGGTAGGTCTTCAGCGCCTCGCCCCAGACCTTCTTGACGACCCCCTCGACCTCGCTGTTGCCCAGCTTGGTCTTGGTCTGCCCCTCGAATTGGGGCTCGGCCACCTTCACGCTCACGATCGCGGTCAGCCCCTCGCGGAAGTCGTCGCTTGTGGGCTTGTCCTGCGGCTTGAACAGGTTGTGTTTGCGGGCGTAGTTCGTGAGCGCCGTGGTCAGGGCCGCCTTGAACCCCGTGACGTGCGTACCGTGCTCGATGGTGTTGATGTTGTTCGCATACGACTGGATGATCTCGCTGAAGCCGTCGTGGAATTGGGCCGCGATCTCGACGACCAGCCCGTCCTCTTCGCGTTCGATGTGCAGCACGCCCTCGTGGATCGGGGTGCGCCCCTTGTTCAGCCGCTCGACGAACTCGCGGATGCCGCCCTCGAACTGGAAGCTCGTCTCCTTCGGCGGGTCAGCCCGTTCGTCGACGAACCGGATCTGGACGCCGCGGTTGAGGAAGGCCAGCTCACGGAACCGGTTGGTGAGCAGGTTCGCGTCGAACGCCAGGTCCCCGAAGACCTGGCGGTCCGGACGGAAGAACACCTTCGTTCCGGTACGCTCGGTGCGGCCGCGCCGCTCGAGGGGACCGAGCGGGTCGCCCCGCTGGAACGCCTGGAAGTGGATGTGGCCCTTCTGGTAGACCTCCACCTCCATCCGCTCCGACAGCGCGTTCACCACGCTGGCCCCTACCCCGTGCAGGCCACCGGACACCTTGTAGACGTCCTTCTTGAACTTTCCGCCCGCGTGCAACTTCGTCATGGCTACGGTGACGCCGGGCAAGCCCTGGCCTTCGTGGATGTCGGTGGGGATTCCACGGCCGTCGTCCAGAACGATCACGCCGTTGTCGGCCGTAAGACGCACGACGATTGTGGTGCAGAAGCCCGCCATGGCCTCGTCGATGCTGTTGTCCACGATCTCGTACACCAGGTGATGCATCCCGCGCACGCTCGTGTCGCCGATGTACATGCCCGGCCGACGGCGGACGGCTTCCAGGCCCTCCAGGACCTGGATGTCGTCCGCCCGGTACTCGCCGGTCGCGCGGGCGGCGGAAGCGCCTTCCTGTTCACTGGTCATTCGTCGTCTCCCAGCACCGCATCCGCCACGAACCGGATGCCCACCAGCGGCGAGTTGGGCAGTGCCGCCTTGAGCACCTGGAGCAACCGGGGACGGTGGAAGTTCTCCAACTCGGACTTGAGCGGCGCGGAGGCCACGCCGATCGTGAGGACCCCCCCCTCCAGCGAACGCAACCGCGTGCGACCCACCCACGCCGGATCAGCCGCCAGGGCCCATGCCCGGGCGTAGCGCTCCGTCGCGGCGGCACTGGGCAGCCCGAGCGCCTTGAGCGTCGCGGGCAGCAGGTCGCTCAACGGCCGCGGCCGGCGCGGACCCTTGCGGGGCGGCGGAGGGGACGGAGGCTCGGGACGGGTCACGCAAACGCTCCTGCCCCGAGGCACACCGAACCGGATTGCCGGAAGCCCCGAGGAGCGAGGGTCGGGAGGCGGTTCCTACTCAAGGGCAATCGGCATGACCACGTAGGTGAAGTCCTCGCGGTCGGTCAGCAGCGTCGGGGCCTTGGCGTCGGTGAACGAAAGGTGCAGCGACGCCGCCGGCTCCATCACCTTGAGGGCTTCCTGGACGAAGACGGGGTTGAATCCGATGCGCACGGACGGGCCTTCGTACTGCACGGGGGCACGGGCCGTGGCCTCGCCGATGTCCAGGGCCCGGCTGCGGATCGTCAGTTCGCCTTCCTCGATCCCGAACTCCACCGAGAGCGCGTCCCGCGTGGTGAGCAGTGCCGCCTGGCGCAGGGCGCCGGCCAGGTCCGCGACGGTCACCGAGAGCTGGTGCAGGGAGCGCTTGGGGATCACGTCCTCGTAGGTCGGAAAGCTGCCGTCGATCAGCCGGGAGATCACCAACGCGTCCCCCACCCGGAACATCACCTGGCGCTCCTCCTGCGCCACCGCGACCGTCGCCTTCTCGTAGGCGCTCCCGGCCAGCAGCCGGTCGAGCAGCGCCAACCCCTTGGGCCCGAGGATCACCCGAAAGTCCCGGGCCGCCGGCTCGGGCAGCCGCGAGACCACGCGCGCCAGCCGGCGGCCGTCCGTTGCGACCATCTCGATCTGGTCGCCGCGGATGACCAGGAGTACGCCGTGGAGGGCGAAACGACCCGCCTCCTTGGCCGTGGCGAAGACCGTCCGCCGGATCATGTCCCGGAGGAGGGGCGCCGGCACCTGGGCGGCGGCCGAGGGCGGAAAGCGCGGCAGGGTCACCAGGTCGTCCTGGGACTCCCCGCGGACCCGGAACCGGCTCCGGCCCGTCGCCAGGACCAGGGCCCCGTCGTCGGCCTCGAACGTGGTCGAGTCCTCGTCCACCTCCCGAGCCACGGCGAGGAGGCGCGCGGCGGGCACCACGACCGTGCCGTCCTCGTCCGCTTCGGACTCGGCCAGGTGGATGCGCAGGCCCACGTCCAGGTCCGTGGCCTCGAGACTCAAGCCCGTCCGGGCGTCGGCGCGCAGGACCAGACACTCAAGGACCTGTTTCGGACTCTTGCTCGCGGCGACCGACGCACCGTGGCTGACGCCATCCAGGAACACGTGGGTGGGGACGGTGACCTTCATGCGGGGTACTCCGGGCCCAGGGCCGGGACGAGGAGGGGTCGGGTGACCAGAGGGCTTCGCTGGGGGCGGGTTGCCGGTTCCGCTCTGGAAGAAGAAGAAAGAGATCTCGTAGTCGTCGTCGGGGAGCGCGTCGGATTCTGGAACCCGCTTGCGCCACCTTGACCTAAGTCCTGTATTCTCAAGGGGTTACGCTGATCCAGGAAGGTCCGTGCCAGGGCGGGAAACGGCTCCCGGATTGTACGGAGAGGGGGGGATGAACCGCAGTGATTTCAGCGCTCCGCGCGAGCCTTGGAAGCCCCCGGGAAGGCTCCTGCCCAACCGCCGCTCCGGGCTCCCCGGCGCGTCAACCGGTCCCCGCCCCCCTTCCACACGAATGCAACGGCGCGGCGAGCTGGAAAATCCCCCGGAGCGGCTGTGGACAAGCGCTGGAGATCTTCCGTAACTCATTGACACGTAACGACTTATGGCGGCATTGGGGTTGTGGACGGAGGGCTGTGGAGAGAGCCGGCCTCCTCGGCCCCACGGCGGCCCGGGAAGCAGCGGGAAGAGGGAGAGGTTGGGCCCGGCGGGCCGGTCAGGAGGGGGCGCCCCCCAACCGGTCCACGAGGCGGTTCACGATCGCCGCAAAGGCCGGGTCCTCCCGGACCCGGTCCGCCACGCGGCGCACGGCGTACAGGACGGTGGTGTGGTCCCGGCCCCCGAAGTGGGCGCCGATCTCGTCCAGGGAGAGGTTGGTGAGGGTCCGGGCGACGTACATGACCACTTGGCGTGGTTCGGACACCGACCGGCCCCGGCGCTTGGAGCGCAGGTCGGAGACCTTGACCTGGTAGTGGCCGCAGACCGTGTCCAGGATCCGCTCCATGGTCACCGCGGGCGCGTTGGTCCGGGCGCTGCCGTTCAGGGCCTCGCGGGCGAGTTCCAGGCACACGGGCCGCTGGGTGACCGAGGCGCGGGCCCGGATGCTCACCAGGGCCCCCTCCAACTCGCGGATGTTGTTGCGGAAGGTCGTGGCGATGTATTCCACGACCTCGTTGGGCACCTGGATGCCGTGCAGGGCGGCCTTGTGCTGGACGATGGCCATCCGCGTCTCCATCTCGGGGTGGTCCAGGTTGGTCACCAGGCCCCAGTGGAAGCGGGAGACCAGGCGCTCCTCGAGCATGGGGATCTCGCCCGGGGCCGCGTCGCTGCTCAAGACGATCTGCCGACCCGTCTGGTAGAGCCGGTTGAAGGTGTGGAAGAACTCCTCCTGCGTCCGCTCCTTGCCCTTGAGGAAGTGGATGTCGTCGATCACCAGGAGTTCCACGTTGCGGAAGCGGTCCCGGAAGCCCTCGAGCTGGTTGTGCCGCAGCGCGTGGACGAACTCGTTGGTGAACTCCTCGCAGGACAGGAAGCACACGCGGTCCCGGGGACAGCGCTCGAGGAACTCGAGGCAGATGGCGTGGAGCAGGTGGGTCTTGCCCAGCCCGACCGGCCCGTGGATGAACAGCGGGTTGTAGGCCCGGCCCGGCTCTCGGGCCACCCCGAGCGCGCTGGCGTGGGCGACGCTGTTGGACGGCCCGACGATGAAGTTGGAAAAGGTGTACGTCCGGTTGAGGCGCAAGGGGGCGTCTTGCGGCCCGGAGCCTGCGAAGGGCGTGGGCACGTGGGCTTCGGGCGGGGACGGGACCTCGGGGGGGTCGCCCTCTCCGCCTTCGTCGGGGCCGAGGTCCGCCTCGGCGGGCGGCGGCGTCCCCGGCGCGTCCGGGGCGACGACATAGCCCACCCGCGTCGGTGCGCCGGCGACGTCCTCGGCTGCGCGCGTGATGAGGTCGTGGAAGCTGCTACGCAGCCACTCCTTGTAGAAGAGGTTCGGGACGCGGACGACGAGGTCCGCCCCCTCCCAGCGATCCAGGCCGACGCGACGGAACCACGTCGCGAACTGGCGCCGATTCACGCGCGAACGCAGCGCGCTCATGAGCCGCTCGAAGCGGCCCGCGGGATCCGACAGATCGACCATCGACTGCCATGTCCTCTCCAGGGCGCGGGCGCGCCGCACCCCCTTGCCGTTGCCGTCCCTCCGTGCCGCTCCGCCGCGGGCTTGGCACGCTCGCCCCCTGCGCGCCGGGCGGTTCCGTGTGCCGCGATCCCCGGATCGCGCTGCCCGCACGATGCGGACCGGACTTCGACGCGCAGGGGCGGAAAGGTACGGGTCCCCCTGGCGCGCGTCAACGCGCAGAATCTCTCCGGCCCGGGCAGCGGACCGAACAAGGCGTCCGGAGGAAAGCCCGGCAATTCGGGCTATGCGGGCGGCTTCGCCGTAGAGGACATCCCGGCGGCGAGGGCGCGCAACCGTGCGACGATGCGGGCGAACGCTTCCGCGGCCCGGTCGACGTCGGCGTCGGTCGTGCCTTCGCCGACGCTCACGCGCACGGTCTGGGCGGCGCGCCGGCGCGAGAGGCCGATGGCCATCAGCCCCGGGCTGGGGTCGGTGCCGCCCAGCGCGCACGCGCTGCCGGTCGAGACGGCGAAGCCTTCGAGGTCCATGTTGATCATCGCCGCTTCGCCCTCGACGCCGTCGACCTCGATCGTGAGCACGCCCGGCAGGCCCGCGCCGCCCGGACCCACGGCGTGTACGCCGGTGACGGCCCCGATTCGGGCTTCCCAGCGCGCGATGAGGCGGCGGTAGCGTGCGGCGCGTTCCTCGGTCTCGGCGATCGCCGGTGCGAGCGCCGCCGCCGTGGCGAGGGCGCCCGTCACGTTCTCGGTCCCGGGACGCAGACCTTCCTCCTGGACACCGCCGCGCAGCCAGGGCACGAGGCGCGTCCCGCGCCGAACGTACAGCAGTCCCATCCCCGGCGGGCCGCCGAACTTGTGCGGCGACCACGCGATCGCGGCGGCGCCGAGATCCTCCGGCCGGCTCGGAAGCCGGCCGGGTCCGAGGGCGGCGTCGCACACCAGGGGGACGCCCAGCGGGGCCAGGCGTTCGGCGACCTCGCGGACCGGGAACACGGCGCCCATCTCGTGGTTGGCCAGCATCAGCGCCACCAGCGCGGCCCCCGGTCGCGCCGCCTCCACCAACGCGTCGGGGTCCAGCGTCCCTGCCTTTCCCACCGGGACCACGACGCGCTCGAACCCCTGGGACGCCAGGGCCGCCAGCGGCTCCCCCACGGCCGGGTGCTCGACCGCACCGCACACCAGGCGGCGCGAGATGCCGGCGCGTGCCGCGGCGACGCCATACAGGGCGATCTGGAGCGCCTCGGTCGCGCCCGAGGCGAAGACGAGTTCGCGCGGCCGAACGCCAAGGGCCGCGGCGGCCCGCGTGCGGGCCAGTTCGAGGGCGTCCTTGGCCGCGCGCCCCTCCAGGTGCGGGCTCGACGGGTTGCCCGGCCCCCGGCCCAGCCCGCGCTCCAGGGCCTCGCGCGCCGCGGGGCACAGCGGCGCCGAGGCCACGTGATCCAGGTAGACGCGCGGCGTGGGCACGCTGGTACTGTAGCCGCGCCGCCCTCGTTCGGGCGGCCTCCTCCCAGGTTCTCCACCGCACTTCCCCGCCCTGGGAACCGCGGTGCCACAGGCTCTGCGTGCCGTCCCCCGTCCTGGTGATCGACAACTACGACTCGTTCACGCACAACGCGGTGGACCTCCTCGCCCAACTCGGCGCCCGGCTCGAGGTGCGGCGCAACGACGAGGTGGATCCCGAGGCGGCCGCGGGCCGGGCCTACGCCGGATTGGTCATCAGTCCGGGGCCCGGGCGGCCGCGCGACGCCGGCGCGACGCCGGGCCTCCTGGCCGCCTGGCCCGCGCAGGTGCCCGTGCTCGGGATCTGTCTCGGGCACCAGGCGCTCGCCGAGGCCTTCGGCGGGGGGGTCGTGAGGGCCCGGGAGCCGCTCCACGGCAGCGCGACGTGGATCGACCGCGGGCCGGCCCGCCGGGGGGACCTCGTCGCGGCCCTGCCCCGTCGCTTCCAGGCCGCCCGCTACCACTCGCTCGTGGTCGACCCGGACCGCGTGGGGCGGGGCTTGCGGGTGACCTGCTGGTCGGAGCGGGGCGAGGTGATGGGCCTCGCCCATCGGGACCGGCCGTGGGAGGGCGTGCAGTTCCACCCGGAGAGCTATCTGACGCCCGAGGGGCCGCGCCTACTGGCCGCCTTCCTGCGCCGCTGCGGCTTTCGGCCGCGCGCGGTCGGCGGCGTGCGGCGCTGATCGGCGCTGATCGGCGCGGACCGGCGCGGACCGGCGCCGGGCGACGGGGCCCGCGGCGGATGCGTCGGGACCGCCGGGGGTTTCGGGCCGGCCGGGCCGTGTCCGGGCTCGCCGCGCGACGGCATCCGGGGCAAGATCCGGGGTCGACGGCCCTCCCGGAGACCTTCCGATGTGGTTCGAGCGCCTCGAGCAGGCCCGCGTGGAACGGGGCACGGTGCTGTGCGTCGGGATCGACCCGCGGATCGACCAGATCCCTGCCGACCTCGGGCCGGCGGCGGAGGTCGAGCGCACGCTCACGCGATTCGGGGTCGAGGTGCTCGACCTGTGCGCCCCCTACGCCGCCTGCTTCAAGCCGCAGATCGCCTTCTTCGAGGAACACGGCTTGGCCGGACTCAAGGCCTACGCGGCCATCCTTGCCGAGGCCCGCCGGCGCGGCGCGGCGGTGATCGGGGACATAAAGCGCGGCGACATCGGATCCACCGCCGAGGCCTACGCGCGGGCACACCTGCGGCCCGGAGGCGACCTGGAGGCGGGCGCCGTCACCCTCTCGCCCTTCCTGGGGCGGGACTCGCTCGAGCCCTTCGTCGTCGAAGCCGCCCGTCACGGCAAGGGCCTCTACGTGCTCGTGCACACCTCCAACGCCGGCCGCCGGGACCTCCAGGACCTGGAACTGGCCTCCGGCCGGCGGCCGGTCT